>NZ_JBSFNN010000051.1:0-48356 GCF_053587115.1 Streptomyces sp. NPDC003697 | reverse complement strand
GCTCCACCAAATTCGATCACGCGAGGAGAAAAATGCCATGTCCCAGACCCTGACGATCACCGAATGCCTCGAGTGCGACGCGGCGGTGCCCTGGGAGAACGACGCCCGGGTCGGCGAAATCCTGGAGTGCCCGGAGTGCCGTACGGAATTGGAGGTCGAATCCGTCGAGCCGCCGCGCCTCATCCTCGCGCCCGAGGTCGAGGAGGACTGGGGCGAGTAAGCAGCCCCGGATCCGACACAGAGGCCAGAGGCCACAGGGACACAGGGGAAGGAGAAGAAGGCCATGAGTTCCGCGGCACCGCAGCTCGGCGTGCTCGCCTCGCGAGTCCGCTTCGAGGAGAAATGCATCCTGGCAGCCCTGGAGAAGCGTGGCGCCGCGTGCCAGCAGATCGACCCCCGCGCGCTGTCGGTCCGGGCGGGCTCGCCCTGGACCGGCCCGCGCACCGTGCTCAACCGGGAGGTCGGCCACTACCGGGCGCTGTACGCGGCGAGCGCCCTGGAGTCGACGGGCACGAAGGTGCTCAACACCACCGCCGCGACGGCGGTGTGCGGTGACAAGTGGCAGACGTCGGCGGCGCTGGTCGCCCGCGGTCTGCCAACTCCCGAGACCACCCTCGCGCTGACCCCGGAGGCGGCGCTCGAAGCCCTGGAGCAGCTCGGCTACCCGGCCGTGATCAAACCCCTGGTCGGCTCCTGGGGGCGTCTGGTGACCCGGGTGACCGACCCCGCGATGGCCACGGCCGTCCTGGAGCACCTGGCGGCGCTGCCCTCCCCGCAGTCGCACATCGTCTACGTACAGCGCGAGGTCACCAAGGCCGACCGGGACATCCGGGTCCTCGTGGTCGGCGGTCGAGCGGTCGGGGCGACGTACCGGCGCAGCGATCAGTGGCGTACGAACGTCGCCCGCGGCGCGGTCAGCGAGCGCTGTCCGCTCGACCCGGACCTCACCGCACTCGCGGTGGCCGCCGCGGACACCGTCGGCACGCACATCGCCGGCGTGGACCTGCTCCAGGACCCCGACGGTCGGCTCACCGTGCTCGAGGTCAACGACCGGGTGGAGTTCCGGGGCCTGCAACAGAGCCATGGGACGGACATCGACGCAGCGGACGCCATCGCCACCCTGCTGATCAAGGAGGCACAGGCATGATCCGGGCAGCCGTCGTGGGCGCGGCCGGCTACATCGGCGGGGAACTGCTCCGCCTGCTGGTCAACCACCCCCAGGTGGAGGTCGCCGGCGCCGTCTCGCGCACCCTGCGCGGGCGGCCGGTCGACAGCGTCCACCCCAACCTGCGCGGCCGCACCCGGCTGACGTTCTCGTCCTACGACCAACTCGGCCACCCCGACGTGCTGTTCCTGGCCACCCCGCACCGGGAGACCATGCAGCGTATGCCCGAGTACCTCGACTCGGCGCGGGTCGTCATCGATCTGTCAGGGGACTTCCGGCTGCGCGACACCGATGTCTACGAGGACTACTACGGCACCCCGCACGAGGCGCCCGCTCTGATCGACACGTTCACCCCGGGCATCCCCGAGTTCCACCGCGAGCGGCTGCGCAGCGCCGACCGGATCTCCGTGCCCGGCTGCATGGCCACCGCCGGACTGCTCTCCCTGGTCCCGCTGACCCGCGCCGGCCTGGTGCGGGGCGACATCACGGTGGACGCACGTACCGGGTCCAGCGGCTCCGGCGCCAAGGCCGGCTCGGAGAACCTGCACGCCGAACGCAGCGGCGCACTGCGGGTGTTCGCGCCCACCCGGCACCGGCACGAGGCCGAGATCGCGCAGGCGACCGGGCACACCATCCACATGACGGCCACCGGCGTCGAAGCGGTGCGCGGGGTCCAGCTGCTGTGCCGGGCGGCGCTTGCCGACGCGGTCGACGAGCGCGCCGTCCGCGCCGCCTACCGCTCCTGGTACGCCGACGAGCCGTTCGTGCGGATCGTCGCCGCCCGGCGCGGCATGCACCGTTTCCCCGACGCCAAGATCCTGTCCGGCTCCAACTTCTGCGACGTCGGCTTCGCGCTGGACCGCGGGGCCTCCACCGTCACCGTGATCGCGGCCTTGGACAACCTCGTCAAAGGCGGCGCGGGCAACGCCGTGCAGTGCATGAACGTGCGCTTCGGCGAACCGGAGCACCGCGGCCTGGAGTTCACCGGGCTGCATCCCAACTGACCGCGATCACACCGTCGTACGCCCACACCCCCTAACGCCTCCGGCGTCCACTCGCCACCGCACCCGCCGAAAGGACCAGGCATGAGCAGCCCGCCCCTGCTGCGCGGCACCCCGCCGCCGGCCGCACCGACCGCCGACCGCCCCGTCGGCCCGTCCGGGGCCGAGGCACCCCGCGGCGAAGCCGAACTGCCCGAGGTCATCACCCGGATCAGGGAGCACATCGTGACGCTGTGCGCGTCCGCCGAGGGCGGTCACCTGGGCGGCTCGATGTCCCTGGTGGAGATCCTGGCCGTGCTCTACTTCCGGGTGCTGCGCCACGACCCCCGCTTCCCGGGGCAGCCCGACCGCGACATCCTGCTGCTCAGCAAGGGGCACGCGGGCATCGGCCTGTTCGCGGCGCTGTGCGAGGCCGGCTATTTCCCGGCCGAGGAGCTGCAAGCCTACGCCAGGCCGGGCAGCCACTTCACGGCTCACCCGCACCCCGGGATCCCCGGTGTGGAGATGCCCTCCGGCTCCCTCGGCCACGGACTGGCCGTCGGCGTCGGGCACGCGCTGGGGCACAGGCTGGAGGGCTCCGAGCGCCGCTGCTTCGTCGTCATGGGCGACGGGGAGCTGCAGGAGGGCTCGGTGTGGGAGGCCGCCTCGGTCGCCTCCGCGCAGCGGCTCGGCCATCTCACCGCGATCGTGGACCGCAACGGCCTGCAGATCAGCGGCCCCACCGAGTCCGTCGGCGCGCTCGAACCGCTGTCCGACCGCTGGCGCGCCTTCGGCTGGCGGGTGCTGGAGGCCGACGGCCACGACACCGAGGCGCTGACCGACGCGCTGTCGTTGCCGCCGGACCCGGAGCGCCCCACCGTCCTGATCGCGCACACCGTCAAGGGCAAGGGCGTCCCCCAGATCGAGGGTCAGGCCCGCAGCCACTACGCCCGCCTCGGCCGCCGCCAGCAGCTCCAGCTCCTGAAGGCCCTGCGCGCGGACGCGGAGGCCCGCCGATGACCACCGCCACGGCTCCCACCGAGCGCCCAGCCGCCCCCGCCGAGCGTTCCGCTCGTGAGGTCTACCGCGACACCGTCGCCGAACTCCTCCCCCGTGATGAGCGGTTGGTGGTCCTGGACAGTGACACCGGGCTGTTCGGCGGGGTCGACTTCGGGGACGGCACGGACCGGTATCTGAATCTCGGGATCGCCGAGCACACCCTGATGGGTGCCGCGGCCGGGCTCGCCCGTGAAGGGCGGATCGCAGTGGTCAACACGATGGCCGCGTTCGCCGCGTCCCGGGCTCTGGAGGCGGTGAAGCTCGACATCGCGCTGGGCGAGCTGCCGGTGGTGATCGCGGCCACCCACTCCGGGGTGTCGGCCGGTCACCTCGGCCCCACGCACCACGCCCTGGAGGACCTGGCCTCGATGCGGGTGCTGCCCCACATGACCGTGGTGGTGCCCGGCGACCCCGCCCAGACCGCCGAACTTCTCTGCCAGGCGCTCGCGTGGGGAGGCCCGGTCTACCTCCGCCTCGGCCGGGGCGCCACCCCCGCCCTGCCGGGCGACGCCGAGCCGCCGCGCCTCGGCAAGGCCCAGATCCTGCGCCGGGGCGGCGACATCACGCTCGCCGCCTGCGGCCCCTACCCGGTCCTGGCGGCCCTGGAGGCGGCCGAACTCCTCGCCGCGGACGGCATCTCGGCGAACGTCCTGCACCTGCACACCGTCAAGCCGCTCGACACCCCGGCGCTGCTCGACGCGCTGGGCGACCAGCGGCATGTGATCACGGTGGAGGAGCACTGGGCGGCTGGCGGGTTCGGCTCCGCGGTCGCCGAGGAACTGGGCGCGCTGCCGGTCCGGGTCCACCGGGTCGCGATGCCGGACGCCTTTGTGCAGGTCGCCGGCAGCCAGCGCCGGCTTCTCGAACAGGGCGGTGTCAGCGCCCAGTCCATCGCCGCCCGCGCCCGCCGGGCGCTCGGCAACTCCGGGGGAGGCACCCGATGACCACGACAGCGCAGCGACCGTCGAACGCCTCAGCAGGGCTCGGCGACGCGTGGCGCGCGGCCGGCTTCTGGCGCGACGAGACGATCCTGCACGACCTGCGCCGCTGGGCCGCCGAGCGCCCCGACAAGCCCGCCCTGGTGTGCTACTCCGGCGCCGACGCGCAGACCGTGACGTACGCCGAACTCGCCCGCCGGGTCGACCGGCTCGCGGTCGGGCTGCTCCGGCTCGGCGTGCGGCGCGGCGACGTGGTGACGCTGCAACTGCCCAACTCCTGGGAACTGGTGGCGCTGTGCCTGGCCGCCGCACGGGTCGGCGCGGTCGCCGGTCCCGTCGTACCGACGATGCGCCGCCGCGAGGTGGAGTTCATGACCCGGCTCACCGCCAGCCCGGTCTATATCGCCGCCGCCGAGTTCCGGGGCTTCTCCTACGACGAGATGAGCGCCGAGGTCGCAAAGGCCGTGCCCACCCTGCGCCACCGGGTGCTGCTCGGCGGCGACGGCCGGGAGGGCGGCCGCCTCACCGACGGCGCACTGGACTTCACCCGCGACCTGTACGCACCCACGCCCGACCCGGACCTGCTCGCGTCCCTCGACCGCCTGGAGGCAGGGCCGGCCGACGCCGGGCAGATCATGTTCACCTCCGGCACGACCGGGGAGCCCAAGGGCGTCGTGCACAGCCACAACACCCTGTACGCGATGAACAAGGCGCAGGCCGACGTCCTCGGCCTCGCCGGCGACGAGATCACCGCGATGGGCTCGCCGACCACCCATCAGGCCGGTTTCACCTGGAACTTCGTGATGCCGATGCTGCTCGGCGCGACCGCGGTGCAGGTGGACCGGTGGGACGCGGACCGGATGCTGCGCATCCTCCAGGAGCAGCGGGTGACGTTCTTCATGGGGGCGCCCACCTTCCTGTCCGACCTGATCGACGCCCAGCGCCGCACCCCCCACGACCTGTCCGCGCTGCGCAGCTTCGCCACCGGCAGCGCGCCGATCGCGCCGCTGCTCGTGGAGGACGCCGACGCGCTGCTCGGCTGCCGGGTGTACGCGCTGTGGGGCATGACGGAGAACGGCTGCGTGACCGTCACCCGGCCCGAACAGCCGCCGCTGCGGGCCGCCGAGAGCGACGGCACCGCGGTCCCCGGCATGGAGATCCGCGTCAGCGCCAAGGACGGCACCCCCGTACGCCCCGGGGAGCACGGTCGTCTCCAGGTGCGCGGCGCCGCCCAGTGCCTGGGCTACTTCCGGCGGCAGGAGGTGTACGACGCCTCGGTGACCTCCGACGGCTGGTTCGACACCGGCGACCTGGCCCGGGACGACGGCAACGGTGGCATCCGCATCGTGGGCCGGGTCAAGGACATGATCATGCGCGGCGCCGAGAACATCCCGGTCGTCGAGGTCGAGGGCGCGCTGCTGCGGCACCCCGCGATCAAGGACGTCGCGGTGGTCGGCTACCCGGACGAGCGGCTCGGGGAGCGCGCGTGCGCCTTCCTGGTCACCAGCGGCCCGGTCCTCGGCCTGCCCGACCTCCAGGAGCACCTGGCCGGGCTGGGCATGGCCAAGACGTACTGGCCGGAGCGGGTGGAACTGCTGCCGGAGCTGCCTCGCACCCCCTCCGGAAAGATCCAGAAATTCGCCCTGCGCGACCTGCTGCGTACGCCGGGCCACTCCGTACCGTCCGGCCCCGTCGCCTGACGCCCGACGAGAGAAGGAAGCGCCCTCGATGGACTTCACGTTCACCCCAGCGCAGAACGAACTGGCCAAGCAGGTCGCCGAGTTCGCCGCCGAGAAGATCGCCCCGCACCGCCAGGAGCAGGACCGCGCCGGCACCTACCGCCCGGACCTGATCGCGGACATGGCCGCCGCGGACCTGTTCGCCCTGCGCATCCCGGAACAGTACGGCGGCCTCGGCCTCGACGCGGTCAGCGCGGGCATCGCGCTGGAGCGGCTGGCCGCGGCCGATCTCGCGGTCTGCTTCCCGGTGCTCAACGCGGCGCTCATCGGCGGCGTTCTCGCCGACAACGGCACCCCGGAGCAGCGGGCGGCCTGGCTGCCGCCGATCGCCCGCGGCGAAGCCGTGGTCGCCCTCGCGCTGACCGAGCCCGACCACGGCACCGACGCGGCGGGCATCCGGATGAGCGCCGAGCCGGACGGTGACGGCTGGGTGCTGACCGGCGAGAAGACCTCGATCATGATCGCCGCGCACGCCACCCACGCGCTGGTCTTCGCCCGCACGGGCGAGGACGGCCCGCGCGGCATCAGCGCCTTCTACATCCCACTGGACGCCGCGCAGATACGCCGGGAGCGGCTGCCCGATCTGGGCTGCAGGGCCGGCGGCAGGGGCCGTATCGTCCTCGACAGGGTGCGCGTCGGCCGCGGTGACCTGGTCGGCGAAGCGGGCGGCGGCTTCGCAGCCGTGATGCGCGGCTTCGGGGTCTCGCGGGCGTACATCGCGCTGATGGCGATCGCGGTGGGCGACGCCGCCCTGGACGAGGCGTACACCCACGCCACCCGGCGGACCGCCTTCGGGCAGCCCCTCGGCCGGTTCCAGGCGGTGGCGTTCCCGCTCGTGGAACACACCACCCTGCTGCACGCGGCGCGCTTGGTCGCCTACGAGGCGCTGTGCACGGCGGACCGGGGCGAGGATCCCCGCATCCCGTCGAACATGGCCAAGTGGTGGGCGCCCAAGGCCGCCGTGGAGGCCACCCACCAGGCGCTGCTGACCATGGGGCACCTGGGCTGGAGCGAGGACGGGCCGGTTGCCCAGCGGCTGCGGGACGTCATCGGCCTCCAGCTCGCCGACGGCACGGCGGCGGCCACCAAGCTGACGGTGGCGCGCCTGGTCCTGGGCCGGGAGTACGCGCCGTGACGGCCGTCCTGCCGCGCTCAGCCGTTCGCCGCGTCGGCCTTCAGGCCCTGCCGGTAGACCCGCATCTTGGAACGGGTGCCGCACACCGCCATGGAGCACCAGCGGCCGGAGCGGTTGCGGGCACGGTCGTAGAAGGCCCACTCGCAGCGGTGGTCATGGCAGGACTTCAGCCGCTGCCAGGTGCCTTCCTTGGCCGCCTCGACGACGATCCCGAGGATCTGCCCGAACAGCCCCTGGACGCCCGTGTGGGCGGGCCGCAGGCCGGGCAGGCCCACGTCGTCGAAGCCGAGGACCAGCGGGGAGTGCGCGGCGACGCGCTCGACGACGGCGCGGGCCGCCGGGTCGGGGGCAACGCCGTTGTTCTCCCGCAGCAACGCCCGCAGGGCCTCGCGGAGTTCGACCGCCTGCCTGCGGTCGGCCTCGGTGACACCGTCGGCGGCGCTGGGCGGACCGTACTCCTCAAGCCAGCGCGTGATCCCCCCGACGGTGGCGAACTCGTCTGGTCCGAACTCCACGTTGAGGCTGTTGACGAAGGACTGCACCAGGGCGAGCCGACCGGGAGCGACCTCGCGGTCCCCCGGTTGCCGCACCCGCGGTCGTCCTGTCGGCGCACTCGACGCCGTGGCCTGCGCCGGTATTCCGCTCATGCCGCAGACCTTACCGGTCACTCGCGTTGACCGGTATCCATCTCCACAGCTCCATCTCCACCTCCGTATCTCCCCCCCACGAAAGGAATCCCATGGCCGGGAACACCGGCGGGCGACCGCCGCTCCTTCTGCTGTGCACCGCACAGTTCATGCTCGCCCTCGACTTCGCCATCGTGAACGTCGCCCTTGGCGGCATGCAGCGCGACCTCGGCTTCACCGACAGCGGACTGCAGTGGGTCGTGGGCGCCTACGCGCTCTTCTACGGCGGGTTCCTGCTGCTCGGCGGCCGGGCCGGGGACGTCATCGGCCGCAAGCGGCTGTTCGTCACCGGGCTCACCGTCTTCACCCTCGCCTCGCTCGTCGGCGGCCTCGCCACCGCCCCGCTCGTCCTGGTCGCCGCCCGCGCGCTGCAGGGTCTGGCGGCAGCGGCGGTCTCCCCGGCCGTCCTCGCGCTGATCGCCGCCGGGTTCCCGGAGGGCAAGGAGCGTGTGAAGGCGATGGGTGTCTTCGGCGCGGTCTCCTCCGCCGGCTTCTCCGGCGGTGTCGCGGCCGGCGGTCTGCTCACCGAGTACATCAGCTGGCGTGCGGTGATGCTGGTCAACCTGCCGGTCGGCATCGTCCTGGTCGCGCTCGCCGCGCGGAAGCTCGTCGCCGACCACAACCATACCCGGGCCACGCGTCTCGACGTGCCCGGCGCGGTCCTCGTCACCTCCGCGATGTGCGCGTTCAGCTACGGCCTGACCGTCGCCTCGGACAAGGGCTGGGGCGCGACACCGGTCATCGTCTCCCTGACGGCCGGCGCCATGCTGCTGATCGCCTTCCTGGTGGTGCAGACCCGGGTCTCCTCGCCGCTCGTGCCGCTGTCGATCTTCCGCAACCGCAGCCTTTCCTCCGGCAACGCGATCGCGTTCCTGTCGGGCGGTGTGATGTCGGTGTCCACCTTCTTCATCACCCTGTACCTGCAGCAGGTGCTCCACTACTCCTCCGTCAAGACCGGACTCGCCTTCTTCCCGCAGGCGTTCGTCGTGTTCCTCGCCAGCGTCCCGGTGATCCGCCTGACCGAGAAGCTGGGCGCGCGCAACACGCTGACCCTCGGCGGTGTGTTCCTCGCCGCGGGCGGGGCGCTGCTCGCGCAGGTCGGGGCGGACAGCTCGTACCTGCTGGTGGTGCTGCCCGGCGGTGTCCTGCTCGGCCTGGGTGTGACGGTCATGATGATCACCACGGCCGTCGCCGCGACCAGCGGGGTCAGCGGGCCGCAGATGGGTCTCGCCTCCGGCCTGTACAACTCCAGCCGCCAGCTGGGCGTGGGCCTGTGCCTCGCCCTCGGCGTGGCGCTCGCCGGCATCGCGCACGGCGCGGTTCGGGCCATCCCGATCGACGGCTTCCGCGCGGCGTTCTGGTTCACCGCCGCGCTCTCCGTCGGCATCGTCGCGGTCTCGGCCCTTGGCCTGCGCGGCACGGCGGTCGCCACGGCAGCCCGCCCGCAGACCGACGCGGCCCCGGGCAAGGAGGCCCTGGGCACCCCGGCCGAGGCGCCGGTGGCGGCCCAGTAGTCCACCGGCGGTTCGCCGCCGTCCCCCGCGCGCGGCCGGCCCTCGCTCCCCCGGAGGGCCGGCCGCCGCGCCCATCCGGTACACGCATACGGAGAGGATCGGGAACGAGCCATGACTCACATACTCGTCGCGGGCGGCGGCATCGGCGGACTGGCGGTCGCGCTGGGCCAGGCCCGCAGCGGACATCGGGTGACGGTCCTGGAGAGCCGCCCCGAGTTCAGCGAGATCGGCGCCGGAATCCAGCTGGCACCCAACGCCTTCCACGCGCTGGACGCCCTCGGTGTCCGCGACGCCGTGGCCGACCGCGCCGACTTCATCGACGAACTCCGCTTCATGGACGGTACGACCGGACACCGGGTCGCCGCGATGCCGCTGACCGGCGGCTACCGCACTCGCTTCGGCAACCCCTACGCCGTCGTACACCGCGCCGACCTGCACCGTGCCCTGCTCGACGGCTGCCGGGAGTCGGGTGTGGAGCTGATCGCCGGTCAGCGCGTGACCCGCTACGAGCACTCCGACGGCCACGTGACCGCGACGACCGCCACCGGCGACCGCTTCCGCGGCCAGGTGCTCATAGGCGCCGACGGCCTGCGCTCCGCCGTCCGCGAGCAGCTCGTCGGCGACGGCGCGCCGCGCGTCTCCGGCCACACCATCTACCGCTCCGTCATCCCGATGTCCGAGGTCCCCGAGCGGCTGCGGACCCGGGCCGTGACCCTGTGGGCGGGCCCGAAGTGGCACTTCGTGCACTACCCCATCGGCGCCGGCGCCTACCTCAACCTCGCCGCCACCCGCGACGACGGCGCCGTCCACGAGATCACCGGAACCCCCGCCCCCCGCGAGCGGGTCCTCGCCGAGTTCGACGAACTGTCCGACGCCGCACGCCAGGTGCTGCAGCTCGGCCGGGACTGGCGGATCTGGGTGCTGTGCGACCGCGACCCGGTCGAGACCTGGGTGGACGGCCGGGTGGCACTGGCCGGCGACGCCGCCCACCCGATGCTCCAGTACGCCGCCCAGGGTGCCTGCATGGCCCTGGAGGACGCGGTGGTGCTCGCCGCGCTGCTGCGCTGCGACCCGGCCGACGTCTGCCAGCGCCTGGAGAAGTACAACGGCGTACGGTGCGAGCGCACCGCCCGCACCACGCTCACCGCCCGCTGGATGGGCAGCGAGCTGTACCACGCGACCGGTGCCCGGGCCGCCGAGCGCGACGCGCTGCTCGCCTCGCACTCCACCGAGGACCTGTACGACGTGGTGTCCTGGCTGCACGGCGCCACCGACTTCACCACCGTTTGACGCACACGGAAGGCAGATGCCCGTATGGCCGCCCAGCACGACGACGCCGAAATGCTGCACTTTCCCGCCGAGGAGGACCTGGAGCACTGGCTCGAAGAACATCACGCGCTGTCGAGCGGGGTGTGGCTGAAAATTGCAAAAAAGGGCTCCGGAATCCCCTCGGTCAATTCCACCCAGGCCCTCGACGTGGCCCTGTGCTACGGCTGGATCCCCGGCCAGCGCAAATCGCTGGACGAGCGTTTCTTCCTGCAGAAACTCACCCCGCGCCGGTCGCGCAGCGTGTGGTCGATGGTCAACATCCGCAAGGTCGAGGCGCTGATCGAAGCCGGGCGGATGCGCGAGCCGGGCCTGGCGGAGATCCGGGCCGCGCAGGCCGACGGCCGCTGGGCCGCCGCCTACGAATCACAGGCCCTCGCCGAAGTGCCGGAGGACCTGGCGGCGCTGCTGAGCGAACGGCCGGGCGCCGCCGAGCGGTTCGAGCGGCTCGACCGCACCAAGCGCTACGGCCTGATGCTGCCGCTCCTCAAGGCGGTCGGCGAGCAGCACCGGGCCGCCCAGCTGAAGAAGATCATGCAGAAGCTGGAGTCCGCCGAGAGCTGAAGCCTCCACAAGCGATCCCCAGGTAGCCGTCGCCCGGCTCCACACAGCGGGCGGCGGCTTCTCGCTTCCATAAAGGATCCGTCACCGCACACCCCCGGCTTCCGGCATTCCGGACACTATTCTTCCCGGCATGACTCTTCACGTACGCCATTGGGGCACGGGTGACCACGTCGCCGTACTCGTCCACGGAATGCTGAGCAATGGGGAATGCTGGTGGGAAATCGGCCCGGCGCTGGCCGAGCGCGGCTATCGGGTGGTGGCCGTGGATCTCCCCGGCCACGGCCTCTCCCCCGCCGACCCCGACGCCGACCTGGACAGCTTCGTCACCGCTTTCCTGAAGTCCGTACCGGCCGCTCCGGCGCTCGCCGTCGGCCACTCGATGGGGGCCTTCGTGCTCGCCTCCGCCCTGGACCGACTGGCCCCCGAGCGGGTGGTGTACGTCGACACGCCCTTCGGCCCCAGCCGGGCCGACTTCGACTCCCCGAAGCTCACCGCGGCGTACACCAAGGCGAAGGAGCGCCGTACGCTCGACGCCCTCGACCGGCAGGAGCCCGGCTGGCAGCAGCGGGATCGGGTCGTCGAGGCGCGGGCGGCCGAGCAGTTCGACGTAGCCACCTCGGTGAGCCTGCTCGGCTCGGTGGCCGGGATCGACTTCGCCGCGCCGGAGCAGGTCCCCTCGCTGATGATCCACCCCGAGCCCAGCCGCTTCGTCCCGCCGGCCGCGGTCGAGCAGCTGACGGCGCGGGGCGTACAGGTGCGGTCGGTCGAGGGGGCCGGGCACATCACCTGGTACGGCCACCACACGGAGTTCATGACGGCGCTCGACGACTGGCTTGCGGAGCCGCTGCCGAAGGCCGCCTGAAGCGCCCTTTGTACGCCCAGAGCCCCACCGGTCCAACCGGCGGGGCTCTCTGATGTGCTGTCCGGTCAGGCGGCGGCTGCCGGGACCCGGTCCGCGACCAGGGCCGCCATCCTCGCCACGGTCGGCTCGTCGAAGAGGTCGACGATCTCGATGTCCACCACGAACCGCTTGCGCACCAGGTCGGTCAGCCGGGCGGCGCGCAGCGAATCCCCGCCCAGTTCGAAGAAGTTGTCCTGTACGCCCACGCCGTCGAGCTCCAGCACCTCGGTCCACAGCCCGAGCAACGCCTCCTCCAGCTTCCCGGCCGGGGCCTGGTACGGGGTGTCGAGCTCGGGGCGCGAGCGCGGCGGCTCGGGCAGGGCGGCCCGGTCGATCTTGCCGTTGACGCTGAGGGGCAGCCCGCCGATGACGTACACGGCCGGGACCATGAACGACGGCAGCCGCTGGGACAGCCCGCGACGGATGTCGCGCACCGACGGTACGGTCCCCTGGCCGGGCTCGACGTAGGCCGTCAGCTGGACGTCGCCCTGCCCGTCCTGACGGGCGAGTACGGCGGCCTGGTCGACCCCCGGCAGGGTGGTGAGGACGACCTCGATCTCGCCGAGGTGAACCCGGTTGCCGCGCACCTTGACCTGGTTGTCGGTGCGGCCGACGATCTCGATACTGCCGTCCGGCCAGTACCGGGCCAGGTCTCCGGTGCGGTACATCACGGGGTGGCGGGCGGGGTCGATCGGGTTGCGGATCCACTTCTCGGCGGTGGCCTCCGGGCGGCCCAGGTAGCCGGCCGAGAGGCTGACGCCGGCGATGCACAGCTCGCCGACGAGGCCCGGCGGCAGCGGGCGCATCTCCTCGTCGAGGACGTACGTGGTGACGTTGGTGGTGGGGCGGCCGATCGGCGGCAGCCGGCGGGCCCTGCCCCGAGCACCCAGCCGCTCGCCGAGTTCAGTGATGTCGCAGCTGGCGACGACGGTGGCCTCCGCCGAGCCGTAGAGGTTGATCAGCCGGAACGGCAGGCCGGCCGGGGGCCAGGACTGGACGCGCTCGCCGCACACGCGGATGTTCTCGAGCGGAGTGTCCTCAGGCCACTCCAGGCGCCACAGCCGCTCGGCCATCGGCTTCATCAGCAGGGTGGTGGTGATGCCCTCGCGCAGGAACCACTCCTGGAGGCGGTGCTCGGAGGAGACCACCGACACGTCGGGAATGTGCACGGTCCCGCCGCGGGCGAGGACGGGGAAGCACTCGACCTCGATCATCCCGTAGCCGGGGGCGGCGAGCCAGGTGCCCTGGGAGGCGGCGGTCACGCCGCACAGTTCGGCCATGCTGTGGATCAGGTTGCGGGCGGCGCCGAAGCGGACCATGACGGCCTTGGGGGCGCCGGTGGAGCCGGAGGTGTAGCAGATGTGGATCAGGTCGTCCGCGTCGACCGGCTCGCTCACCTCGGTGTCCGGCTCGGTGCGCCAGTCGTCGCTGTCCAGGGCGATCACCGGGGCGAGGCCGCTGACCTTGTCCGCATGGACGGCGAGGGTCAGTACGACAGCCGCGCAGGCGTCCTTGATCATGTAGCGGACGCGGTCGGCGGGGAAGTCGCTGTCGAGCAGGATCGCCGCGCAGGCCAGCTTGAAGCAGGCCAGCTGCGCGATCAGGCTCTCCGCGCTGCGCGGGAAGCAGACGCCGACCCGGTCGCCGGGACGCACGCCCCGCGCGGCGAGCCGATGCGCCAACTGGTTTGCCCGGCCGTCGAGTTCGCGGTACGTGAGCCGGGTGCCGGGAAGGATCACCGCGAGCGCGTCGGGGGAGCGGCGCGCGTGCTCGGCGACCAGCTCGTGGAAGTACTCCGGGCCCACCGGCCCCTCGGTGTCGTTCCACTCCACCAGGGTGCGATGCAGCTCCTCGTCGGTCAGCAGCGCGATGTCCCGGACAGTGCCGTCCGCGTCGGCCGCCAGGGCGGCGAGGATCCGCTCCAGGTGGCGGGCGTACTGGTCGGCGGCCTCGGCGTCGAACTCGTCACCGTCCAGGACGAGTTCCAGGCCCTCGCCGGTCGCGGAGAGGGTCAGCGCGGCGAGCGCCGCCGACGCGGGCCCGGTGGTGTCGACGGCGGCGTGCGCCGGCCGTCCGGTGCCGCCCTCTTCGGCGACGGGGGCCTCGGGTACGGCGCGCAGGAGATCCCCGGCAGTGGTCGGTCCGTCGACGCGGAGCGCGACCGTCTCGGTGGCGCCCGGCTGCCGGCGGCGGCCTATCAGCAGGTCGGTCTCTCCGGTGTACTTGTGCACGAGCGCCGCCAGGGCGGCCGTCGCGTACACCTCGGACCGCTCGGCGACGACCGCGGGGGCTTCGACGGCACGCCGGTGCAGCGCACCGCTCCGCGCGCCGTCCAGGACGCGCGCCAGGGGCAGGGACGAACTCGTGGTGACAGCCACGGCATTGGTTCCTCTCAGGTGCTGTTCGGATGGATTGCAGGGAGGTGTGTTCAGGCGGCGGAGGCCCGGCGGGTGTCGATCGCCGCGGCCAGGTCGTCGACCATGTGGACCGTGGTCGACCAGCCCACGCACGCGTCGGTGACGCTCTGGCCGTACACGAGGCTGTCGGTGCGGCCGAGTTGGAGGTCCTGACGGCCCGCGGTGAGGAAGCTCTCGATCATGACGCCGGCGATCCCCTGCTCACCCGCGGCGATCCGGCGGGCGATGTCGGCGACGACGAGCGGCTGCCGCTCGTGGTCCTTGTTGCTGTTGCCGTGGCTGGCGTCGACGATCAGCCGCTGCGGCAGGCCGGCGGCGGCCAGTTCCTCCAGCGCGGCGGCGACCTGCGCGGGACCGTAGTTGGGGCCGTCGGCACCACCGCGCAGCACCACATGGCCGTCGGGGTTGCCCTGGGTCGCGACGACGGCCGCCCGGCCCTCACCGTCGATGCCCGGGTAGACATGGGCGCGGGAGGCGGCGACGACGGCGTCCACCGCGTCCCGGACCCCGCCGTCGGTCGTGTTCTTGAACCCGACCGGCATACCGAGGCCGCTGCAGAACTGGCGATGCACCTGGCTCTGCACCGTGCGCGCCCCGATGGCCCCCCAGGCGACCGCGTCGGCCAGGTAGGGCGGGACCAGCGGGTCCAGGAACTCGCAGGCCACGGGCAGTCCCATGCCGGCGATCTGGGCCATCAGGCCGCGGGCGAGCCCGAGCCCGCCGGGCAGGTCGTGCGAACCGTCCAGGCCGGGGTCGCTGAGCAGCCCCTTCCAGCCGACCCGGGTACGCGGCTTCTCCACGTACACCCGCATGACGACGATCAGCTGATCCCGGCTCTCCGCGGCGAGCGCGGACAGCCGCTCGGCGTATCCGAGGGCGGCGTCCGGGTCGTGCACGGAACACGGGCCGGTGATGACGACCATGCGGTCGTCGTGGCCCGCGAGCACCCGGCCGATGTCGCGGCGGGCCAGCGCGGTGGTCTTCTTCGCGAGGGCGGACAGGGGAATCTGCGCACGCAACGCGACCGGGCTGGGCAGCACCTGCGGGGGCGCCGGGACGACGGGGGCGTTCGGGGCGATGCTCGCGGTACGAAAGGGAGTCATGGACGTGATCCGTTTCCTTGGGCGAAGGGTGCGGACGGGGCGGCGAAGGCCGTGTGGGGCGGCGGCGCCGGTCTGGTGCTGCGGGGGGCGGGTCGCTCAGACGCCGTCGGCCGTGAGGACCGCGGCGGAGAAGGTGAAGCCCATGCCGGTGCCGATCACGAGGATGCGGTCGCCGGGGGTCAGCAGGTCGTTCCTGAGCAGGTGATCGAGGCCGTACATCTGGTCGCAGGGGCCGAGGTGGCCGATGGTCAGGCCGAGTTCGTGCACGGTGTTGCGCGGGGTGATGCCGAGCGGCCGTATGAAGCTCTCGTTGTACAGGGTCCGGCCGATGAACGGGGTCAGGAACCAGTCGATCTCGTCGGCCGTGATGCCGGCCTCGTCCAGGGCGCGTCCGACCACCTGCCGGGTGCAGTCGCCGACGCGGGTGTGCACGTCCCTGAGCGTGACCTCGCCGGACGCCAGGAACTCACGCGTCCTGCGCCGCATGTCGGGCTGCCCCTCGGGCACCGTACGGAACGGCTCGGCGCCCCGGGACAGTCCCTCCAGGACGGTGTCGGTCCGGCTCACCAGTGAGCGCAGCCGCAGCCGCCCGGTGTCCCGGGTGACGACCCCGGCGGCGGCGCCGTCGCCGAAGATCATGCCGGGGGAGGTGTAGAAGCGGTCGGTGGGGGGCGCGAACCGGTCGGCCAGGGTGATCAGCACCGACGGCACGTCCGGGCGGGCGATCAGTGTGGAGGCGGCGACGTCGAGCGCGGCCAGGGAGCCGTTGGACCAGGCGTTGACCGTCGTCGGAGTGGAGTCGACGTGCTCGCCCAGCAGCTCCCGGGCGATCCAGCAGGCGGCGGGCCACAGGTCGATGCCCTGGAAGTGGCCGTGGCTGTGCAGCAGCAGGGTGTCGGTGTCGACACGCACTCCCTTCTCCGCCGCTTCCTTGACGGCCTGCCGGCCCGCGGTCACTGCCATCTCGGGCGGCGCCTGTGCGGCCCGCGCGTAGCTGACCATGCCGGTGCTCTCGGCGGCCTCGGCCGAGTACCGGCCGCCGGCGACCGCCGCGGCCACCGGCTCGAACGCGCCGAGGGTTCCTCCGGTGCCGGCGATCCAGATGTTGTCGAAGCGCATCGGACGGTTCCTTCCAGGGTGGGCGGCGGGACAAAGGGTGCTGGGACGGCGGGACAAGGGATGCCGGGACGGCGGGACAAGAGGTGCCGGGGCGGCGGGGCAAGAGGTTCGAGCGGTACGAAGGCCCGGCACGCATCGCCGGGCCCCGCTACCACCAAAGACGTTATGCCGGTATCGAGGCCGGGACAACGGCCCCTCGATAAGGGCCCGTTACCTCACCGAGCAGCTCCGCGATCAGCTCCCCGAGCAGTTCGGGACCGCGCCGCGTCAGCACCGACGCGGGGTGGAACTGGACGGAGGCGAAACCGGGCCCGCGCAGCGCGTGCACCTCGCCGTCCTCCTCGCGGAACACCCGCACCAGACCGTCCCGTTCGGGGCACTCGACGAGGTCCTGGGCGCTGTGCGCGGCGAAGGTGTTGTAGAAGCCCACGGGCTCACGGCGCCCGAAGCAGTCGATCGTGCGCTGCACCCCCTGGCTGGGCACGCTGCGGCGCACCAGCGGAAGCCCGAGCAGCGTGCTGAGCACCTGGTGCCCGAGGCAGACGGAGAAGAACGGGATGCCGTCCCGCAGCAGCCGCGAGGTCACCCCGCCCAGCCGGGCGATCTTCGGGTCGGCCGTCTCCCGGGGGTCACCCGGACCCGGCCCGACGATCACCAAGTCATAGTCATCGAGTGGGAGTTCGTCGTCGTGGTGGCGTACGTCGACGTGCGGCCCGTGCGCCTGGAGCAGATGGCGAGCCATGTGCGTGAAGGTGTCCTCGGCGTCGATCACCAGGATCCGGCGCCCGGACAGCACTGCCGACGGCCGGGCCCGCTCGCGCGGGTCCTCGAACCAGAAGCCGGCCAGCGGCTGGTTGCGCTCGGCCAGCGCCGCCCGCACCGCGGGATGCGCGGCCAGCGGCTCCGGCCGTCCGGCGGCGGACCCCGGCCGCGCGCCGACCGGTGCCCGCAGCGCCTCGATCAGCCCGGCCGCCTTGGCCCGGGTCTCCGCGGCCTCCGCCACCGGGTCGGAGTCGCGGACCAGGGTGGCGCCCACCGGGATCCGAACCCGCCCCGACGCGTCGATCTCCGCCGTACGTATGAGGATGGCCGAGTCCATCCGCCGGGCCCCCGAGCCGTCCCGGCCGATCAGGGCCGCGACCCCCGCGTAGTGCCCGCGCCCCTCCGGCTCGTGACGGCTGATGACCTCGCAGGCGCTCTCGAGCGGGCCGCCGGTGACGGTCGGCGCGAGCAGCGTCTCGCGCAGGATCTCCCGTACGTCCAGGGAGCTGTGGCCCTCGATGAGGTACTCGGTGTGGGCGAGCCGGTCCATCTCCTTCAGGAACGGCCCGGTGACCCGTCCGCCCAGGTCGCAGACCCGGCCCATCATCTTCAGTTCCTCGTCGAGGACCATGTACAGCTCGCCCGCCTCCTTGGGGTCGGCGAGGAAGGCCAGCACCTCCTCCGGCACGGGCCCGCCCGGCGGATAGCGGTACGTGCCGCTGATCGGGTTCATGACGACCCGGCCGGCGTCCAGGCTGACATGGCGCTCCGGCGAGGCGCCGACGAAGGTGCGCTCCCCGGTGTGCACGACGAACGACCAGTGGCTGCCCGGGGCGCGGCCGGCCAGCCGGCGGAAGAACGACAGCGCGGTCCGCGCCGACCAGCCCTCGATCCGCGCCGTGAAGGACCGCCGGAGCACGAAGTTGGCCCCCGCGCCCCGCCCGATCTCCTCGGCGAGCACCCGGCGCACCCGGGCGGCGTACTCCTCGTCGTCGGCGTCGAAGCGGCCCTCGTCCATGGCGATCGGCACGTCCGGCAGCTGTTCGAGGACGTCCCCCAGCGGCAGCACCGCCTGGTCGTCCACAGCCAGGGCGATCAGCGGCGCCCCGTCGTCGGCACAGGCGAAGCCGCGCTCGCGGATCTGCCGGTACGGCAACAGCGCGAGCACCTCGTGCCGCTCTCCGGCCGGCTCGTCCGCACGGGGGTCCGGGAGGGGGATGTCCGAGATCAGCTCGTGTACGGCGACCCGCCCGGTCAGTACGTCGATCCGGTCGGGCCCCGTCGCGCCGGGCCGGTGCAGCAGCGCGAACGGGGGCGGGTCGGCGCCGAGGACGCGCTCGAGGACCGGGTGCGCGGTCATGACCGTCCCCCCGCCATCGCGGCCCCCGCCGTCTCGGCCATCGTGCCCATCGCGTCCAGCACTGCCCGCGTCGGCAAGGTGACCGAGCAGCGGCCCGCGACGTACTCCAGCGTCTCCCGATGTCGCCGGGCGGAGAAGTCGGCGATCGCGTCGCTCACCACGAAGGTCTGGATGTCCTGCGAGAAGCCCTCGTGCGCGGTCATGAGGATGCCGACATGGGCGTACACCCCGCAGATCACCAGCTGGTCGCGGCCGGTGCGGCGCAGCATGCCCAGCAGATCGGTACGGCAGAAGGCGCTCGGCCGCCACTTGGTGAACACCTCGTCACCGGGGCCCGGGGCGATCCGCTCCGGGATGGCGCGGTGCTCCTCGTCCGCGCTCATCCCGGCGCCCCAGAAGTCCTTGAGCAGCCCGCGCTGCTCGTCGTTCATGCCGCCCGGCTGGGCGGTGTACACCACGGGCGCGCCGGCCGCCTCGAACGCCCCGCGCAGGGCCTCGGTGTGGTCGAGCAGATCGGTCAGCGGCTGCCGGCCGGTGTCCGGACCGCCGTACCCGAAGGGGCTGAGGAAGTAGTTCTGCAGATCGTGGACGAGCAGCACCGCACGGGCGGGATCGACCGTCCACGAGGCGGTGTTGCGCGGGAGTTCGTCCTCCGTCGGCATCGGATAGGGCTCGATGAGAGGAATCGCCATGGTGGCTCCAGGGTCTGAGCGGGTCGGGGGAAGCAGGGGTGCGTTCCCGCGTCGTTCGGTGCGTGCGATCGGTGCGCCGGACGAGCCCTGGTAGCGGAGCTACTCGGGCCTTTGGCCGGTGCAGCGAGCGTGCGTGCCGGGCGGCGTGGGGGCGTGCCCCTGCTTCCCCCGACCCGCTTGGTGCGGGGACCGGCCGGACCGGCCCGGTGTGGTCAGGCTCCGAGCGCGGCGCCGCCGTCCACCACGAGGGATTGCAAGGTGATCTGCGCGGCCCGCTCGGAGAGGAGGAAGAGCACCGCGTGCGCGATGTCCTCGGGCTGGGCGAGCCGGCCCAGCGGGATGCCCACCCGGTAGGTGTCCGGTGAGCCCTCGACGGACGGCCGGGCGAAGTCACCGTCGGCGTACATCGAGGTGAGCATCGGGGTCTCGGTGGAGCCGGGCGCGACGACGTTGCAGCGGATGCCGTACCGCGCGACTTCCAGGCCGAGGGTCCGGGTGAAGCTGGTCGCCGCCGCCTTCGACGCCGCGTAGGCCGCCATGTTCCAGCGCGGTACGCCCGCCGAGTTGGAGGCGACGGTCACCACCGCGCCCGAGCGGCGCGGCGCCATCCGTCCGACGACCGCCCGGCTGACGTGGAAGACGCCGGTGGCGTTGACCGCGAAGGTGAACTCCCAGTCCTCGTCGCTGTATCCGGCGACCTCCCCGGTGCGCAGCACCCCTGCCGCGTTCACCAGGTGGTCCAGTGGCCCGAGTTCGGCCTCGGTGCGCTCCACCGCGGCATCCACCTCTGCGCTGGAGCGCACGTCGGCGCCCAGCGCCAGCACCCTCGCCCCGTCGGCCTCCAGCTCCTTCACCAGCGGCTCCAGGGCGGCCCCGTCGGCGTCGAGCAGGGCGACCCGGGCACCGGCGGCGGCAAGCTCACGGGCCACGGAGGCACCGATGCCGCCGGCGGCGCCGGTGACGAGGGCCGTACTGCCGTACAGGGCGGCCTGCACCTTGAACTCGCTCATCCCGCCTGCCTCCATCCCGTGTGATGTGCGGCCGCCGCCCGGCGGCGCCGTTCGAGCGTCTCGGTCCGGCGGCGCAGCACGGCCGCGACCGTGTCGGCGTCCACGCCCAGGCAGCGCACCGTGAAGGAGGACAGAGCCTCCAGGTACTCCGCCTCCAGGGCGTCCTCGTCGAGCTCCGTGGAGCGGCCGTCCTCGATCAGGACCCGCCCGGCGACGACGACAGTCTCCACGTCCATGGAGCCGCCGAGCGACAGGAACCCCTCCAGCGGGCGCGGATTGAGCAGATAGCGCCAGTCGCCGGCGGGCACGAGCAGCAGGTCCGCCTGCTTGCCCGGCTCCAGGCTGCCGATCCGCTCGCCCTGGTCCAGGCCCCGGGCGGGCAGCCGGGTGGCCATCGCGAGGGCGTCGGTGGGCAGCACCTCGGTCGGGTCGGCGTACATCTCGTTGTAGAGCTGCCACACCGCCCGCATCGCCTCCGGCATCCCGCCGAGCGGTACGGCGGCCCCGTCGGTCGACACCGACACGTCCAGCCCGGCCCGCCGGAACTCCGGGATCACCCGGGTCTCGGAGACGGTGGACTCGCCGGCCTGCCCGTACTTCGCGGGCGAGTGGCTGATGTGCGCGCCCGCGTCGATGAGCAGCGCCCGCTCCCCCGGGTCGGCGAAGCCGCAGTGCACCGCCATGAACCGGTTCGACAGCAGCCCGGCGTCGGCGAACCGCCGTACCGGAGTGGCACCGTAGTAGGCCAGCATCACGTCGGCCTCGTTGCGCAGCGCGCCCACGTGGGTGGCGAACGGGACGTCGTAGCGGGCGATCAGGTCGGCGAACCCGGCGGCGAGTTCGTCGCTCATGTTGGTGCCGTAGACGGCGGTGGGCCAGGCCCGTACGAGACCGTCGGGGTCGGCAGCGCACTCGTCGAGCAGTTCCTCGATGCGCTGGAGCTCGAGGTCGGTGTCGCGGGTGCGCCGGAAGCGGCTGTCGCCGGGGGCGCAGACCGCGTCGGCGGCCCAGGTGCTCACCGTGACCCGCATCCCCAGATCCCGGGCGGCCCGGGCCAGCGCCTGCGGCTGGTTGAGGGAGCCGACGTCACCCAACGTGGTGACACCAGAGCGCAGCTGTGTCCACATCGAGTAGCGGGCGATGGCGAGGGCCTCGTCGGGGGTGAGCCGGTCGACATGGCCGTGGAAGGTGTCGAAGACGACGGATATCTGCGGCACGTCGCCGCCCAGCGCCATGAACACCGGTTTGTCGTCGCGGTCCGAGACGGAACGCAGCGCGCCCTTGAAGGGGAAGCGCATCGCGAACATCTCGTGCCAGTGGGCGTTGACGAAGCCGGGCAGGATCATCCGGTCGTGGGCGTCGATGACGCGCAGCCCGCCGGCTCGGTGCTCCGGCCGGATCGCCGCCTCGACCTCGGCGCTCGGACCGGCGGCGACGATCAAGCCGTCCGCCGCGAGCACCGCGCCGTCGGGCACGACCCGGTCGGTGGCGTCCGCGGGATAGAGCACCCCGCCACGGATCAGCAGGGCGCCCATCACGCCGCTCCCGTCTCACGCACGGCCCACGCCTCGCCGAGGTGCCGGTGCCACGCGTCGAGGGTCGGGGCGCCGGTGAGCGCGGCGAAGTCGACGGGGATGCCCTGCCTACGCCACCGGGTGACCAGCAGCATGGCCTCCAGCGACCCGAGCCCGAGGTGCACCAGATGGGCGTCACCGTCGATCTCTTCGGGCGGGACACCGATGGCCTGGCCGACGTCACGACGCAGCTCGTCGAGGGAGAGGGGGGTGGTGCGGCGGGGGGCGCGGGGCCGTACGGAGGAAGTGTGGGAGGAAGGGGCAGTAGGGGCAGGAGAGGGGGTGGGTACGGTCATGGTGTTCACCTCGTGGGTGTCGATGCGGGCGGCGATGGCGGCGCCGAGGCGGGCCTGTCGCCTCGTCGGTGTCGAAGGGGCGTCACCTCGTCGGTGCCGGAACTGGGGCGGGCGCGACGGCCGCGGCAGCCGGGGTGGGACGGGCCTGCCCCCAGTCGCGGGAGTACCCCGGGTCGGCGGCGGCCGCCGACAGTGCCTTCTTGTCGATCTTCCCGAGCGGTGTGAGCGGCAGGTCCGCCACGTACTCGGCGCGGTCCGGCAGCTTGAAGTCGGCCAGCCCTCGCTCCTGCAGCGCGGCCTTGAGCGCGCTGAGCGGCGGCGCCTCCTCCTCGGCCCGGCTGACGAGGAACGCGTAGATCCGCTCCCCGAGGAACTCGTCGGGCACCGGTACGACGGCCGCCGCGGCGATACCCGGAACGGTGACGAGGTGTGCCTCCACCTCCCCGGCGGCGATCTTGTCCCCGCCCCGGATGACGACGTCCTTGATCCGCCCCTCGACCACGAGCCGCCCCTCGGGGGTGATGCTGGCGAGGTCGCCGGTGCGGTAGAACCCGTCTTCCGTGAAGGCCCGCGCGTTGTGCTCGGGAGCCCGGTAGTAGCCGCGTAGGGTGTACGGCCCGCGGGTCAGCAGCTCCCCGGCCTCACCGACCGGAACCGGTGCACCGGTCGACGGGTCGACGATCATGACCTCGTCCGCCTCCGACACCGGCCGCCCCTGCGCGTGCAGCACGGCGTGCGGATCGTCGTCCGGCCGGGTCATGGTGAGCAGCCCCTCGGCCATGCCGAACACCTGCTGCAGCCGGCACCCGAGTTCCGGCGCGATCCGCGCGGCCAGCTCCGGTTCGAGCCGGGCCCCGCCGATCTGCAGGACCTCGAGGCTGGACAAGTCCGCGTCGGACCACTGCCGCTCCTCCAACCAGAGCCGGGCCACGGTCGGCACCACCGAGGTCAGGGTGACGCGCTCGGCCTCGATCAGCCGGAAGCAGTCGTCGGCGGTGGGATCGGGCGCGAGCACGACGGTCCCACCGGACGACAGTGTGCCGACGACTCCGGGACAGCCCCAGGCGAAGTTGAACTCCACCGGCAGCGCGGCGAGGTAGACCGACCCGGGCCCGAGTCCCGACTGCGCGGCCACCGTGCGGGTCTGGTACGCGTAGTCGTCGTGGGTCCGCGGAATGAGCTTCGGCAGCGCGGTCGTACCACCCGACAGCAGGAAGAAGGCCACGTCGGACGGGTCGTTGGCGGGCAGCGGCAGTGGTTCGGCGTCGACCTTCTCCAGGGGGACGACAAGGCCGTCGCCGTCCTCGGCGCCCGTGCCGCCGGTACCGTCCATGACGAACACTCGGCCCAGCGCGGGGAGTTCGGCTGCGATCCGGCGTCCGAGGGCGGTGTGGTCGAAGCCGCGGAAGAGACCGGGCACCACATACCCGGACGCCCCCGACAGCTGGCACAGGTGCCGCACCTCCTGGGCGCGGTGCGAGGTGAGCGAGAACACCGGCTTGGCGCCGGCCCGGAACAGGGCGAAGGCCGTCTCCACGAACTGTGCGACGTTGGGCAGCTGGAGCACGATCCGGTCGCCCGGTCGCACTCCCTCACGGACGAACCCGGCGGCCCTGCGGTCGACCCGGTCGGCCAGTTCGTCGTAGCTGATGCGCTCCGGGCCGGCGACGAGGGCCGTGGCGGCGCCGTACGCGTCGGCCCATGCGCGGGGCAGCGAGCCGAGGTCGATGCCGCGCCACAGCCCGGCGCGGCGGTAGCGCTCGGCGGTCTCGGCGGGCCAGGGCGTGCAGCCGTCGAGCATCATCGGTCGTCCTCCTTGACCATGTCGTTCGTGCGGTCGATCGTTTGGTCGTCCGCGTACTCACCGGTGATCTCCACGACCGCGCAGGCGACCTCCATGCCGGGCCCGGCCGCGAGGAGCAGCACGTGGTCGCCCGGCGTGACCTCGCCCCGGGTCCACAGGTGCTCCAGGGCGATGAAGGGGTCGGCGGCGCCGACGTGGCCGATGTCCCGGCTGAACCCCCAGGTGCCAAGGGCGGGTTCGATGTCCAGGGGGGCGAGGTAGATGCTGTGCAGCGCTCCCTTGGCGTACCCGGTGTGGCAGACGCGGGCCACCTTCTCCAGGCTGGTGCCGGCCTCGTCGAGGACACGGCCGACGGTGTCGGCGACCACCTCGCCGAAGTGCACGCTCGGCGCCACCGTCCCCTGTTCCCACTGCCGGCGCAGATGGGCGTTGCGCTCCTCGAAGTTGAGCGAGCGGCCGACGGTGATGCCGGGCGGAAAGAGCTGCTCCCCGGCACGGTGCAGCTCCTCCAGCGCGGGCGCGGATGCCGAGCCGATGGACACCAGCCGGGCGAACCCGCCGCGCCGGGAGACGACGGCGGCGGCACCGCCGTCCGCGAGGAGGAACAGCTTGGAGGAGTTCCAGCGGTCCACGACGGGGGCGGAGAAGTTGTCGCCGGAGGTGACGAGCACGGCATCCCGGGAGGGATCGGCGGCCAGCCGGTAGGCCGCCAACTCCAGTGCGGCGAGCATGCCGAGACAGCCGGGCCCGATCTGGGCGGCGCCGATCGGACGGTCGAGGGTGTGCCGCAACACGTAGTGCGGCGCGGACCAGCCGTCGGGGCCCTGGTGGTAGGTGGCGCAGTGCAGCAGCGCCCCGAAGTCGTCCGGGGTGAGCCCGGTGGTGGCGCTGCGGCGCAGGGCTGCGCGCGCGGCGCGAACGGCCATGTCGGGGGCGGGCAGCTCACCGGCGACCCGGACGGCCCGCATGCCGGAGGTGTCCCGGTCGGCGGCGTCGTACCAGCCCTGGGCCACAGCCTTCTCGGTGCTGACGGCGTCCGGAAGCCAGCTGCCGACACCCGCCAGCCATATGTCCATGCCGGCGACCCTCATCGCTGGTCCCCGTCGCGGGGGTCGTCCGCCGCCGGGACCAGGAACCGGGCGACGCTGTCGAGCTTCTCGCACGTCTCCTCGAACTCCCGCTCGGGCGTGGAGTGTCCGACGATGCCGGCCCCGGCGCGCAGCCAGGTGCGTTCACCCTGGCGGTAGGCGCTGCGCAGCACGAGGGCCGCGTCCATGGCGCCGGAGTGGTCGACGGTGAGGACGGCGCCGCTGTACAGCCCGCGCGCCTCGGTCTCGTACCGCCGGATGGAGTCGTAGGCGGTGGCCTTGGGCACACCGGAGGCGGTGACGGCGGGGAAGACCGCGCCGAAGGCGTCCCACGCGTTCCGCCCCGGGGCGAGCCTCCCGGCAACGCGGGAGGCGAGGTGCTGCACGCTTCCCCGCTCCCTCACGGCCATGAACTCGGGGACCTCCACGGACCCCTGGACGCACACGTCGACCAGTTCGTCCGCGCCGACCTTGACCGAGATGGCGTGCTCGTAGACCTCCTTCGGGGAGCCGAAGAGGTCGGCGCGCAGGCTCTCGTTGACCAGGACGTCCTCGGTGAGGGCACGGGTGCCGGCCAGCGGCTGGCTCACCACCCGCCCGTCCTCGGAGACCTGGACGACGATCTCGGGGCTGAAGCCGATGGCCTCGGTGCCGCCGAGGTCGAGCATGAAGGAGCGGGCGGGGTTGTTGCCGCGCCGCCCGGCGACGTACGTGGCGGTCAGATCGGTCCGCCCCGGCACCTCGACGACCCGGGACAGGATCACCTTGTGCAGCTCGCCGGCGTTGATGTCGTCGACGGCGTGCTGGACGGCGGCCCGGTAGTGGGTACCGTCGGTGGCGTGGACATCGAGGGCTCGAGGCTGCCCACCACCGGCAGCCGCCTGGTCGATGACGGTGTTGACGAGAGCGTCTAGCGTGGCCTGATCGGCGGCGCGCAGGAGGGCGTGCCCCTCGCCGAAGCGGACCTCGGCGCGCGGCACGATGAGCTGCATCAGCCGCTGGTCGCCGAGGTGCCGGCGGTCGCCGCCCTTGGCGTACGACAGCTCGAAGGCTGCCCAGCCGTAGGCGCGCCAGTGGGGCACCTCGACCTGGCCGAGCAGTTCGGAGACGAGCTGCAGCGGCTGGTCGCTCCAGGGCAGCTCGACGTCGGGCACCCCGTCCTGGCGCAGCCGCGCACCGTCCCGGTCGAGGGTCAGCTCGGCGCGCACACCGCCCGCGTAGGCCCAGGTCCCCCCGTTCTCGTAGACGACGTACGACTCGTGCAGCCCGGAGTCGGCGAGCCGCGCCGCGATAAGCAAGGGCTCTTCGTTGAGCGGCAGTTGGGTCTCGTAGTAGTGACGCGAGGCAAGGACGATCATCTGGGTGGTCCCTCCCGTGAGGCTGTTACCTTCCATGAGGTTACGGAGGTAACAGCCCCGGGTCGCCGCCCAGCCGATCAGGCTTCCTTCTCGAACTGCCAAACCGAACTTCGAAGGGCGCGAGGGAATGAGGACAGGAACCGACCTATAAGAGGGCTACCTTCGTAGAGCCCAACGCCCCCCACGCATAAGGAACAAGAGATGCTGCGAGGTCTCACGACGGTCCGCTTCCACACCGCCGACCTGGAGTCCGCGAAGTCCTGGTACACCGAACTCCTGGGCGGCAAGCCCTACTTCGAGCGCCCCGGCTACGTGGAGTTCCGCATCGGCGACTACGAGCACGAGCTGGGCCTGCTGGACAGCAAGTACGCGGGAGTCCTGGGCGCACACGGCGGGGGGAGTGCCGTGAGCGGCCCGGTGATCTACTGGCACGTGGATGACGTCCGGGCCGCCCTGGACCGCCTGTTGTCCCTGGGCGCAACACTCCACGAACCGATCCGCGAGTTCGGCGAGGGCTTCATCGGCGCCTCGGTCGTGGACCCCTTCGGCAACACCCTGGGCATCATGCAGAACCGCCACTACCTGGACATCCTCTCCGCCCGCTGACCTGCCCGCCCCACACCGCACTTGCGGGAAGTGGCTGGCACGCCGTCTTGAGACGACCGTGCCAGGGCTCAGCACACGCCTCCACCACGGCCTACAGGGGTACTGAGCGGGAGGGTCGAGCACCTCGTGGCCGTCGTGGACGAGGTGCTCGGGCAGGCCGGCGGCCGTCGTAAGCACGTCGACCGCATTGAGGTCCGTACCGCGCACTTCTTCTCTCCGTTCGAGCGCGCATGGTACGGAGAATCGGCGGCACGCCCCGGCTGAACGATCCTGGTCAGCCGAGGAAGCTCAGACGAACCTGACGGTCCGGGTTGTCCCTGTTGGTGTCCACCAGGCACACCGACTGCCAGGTGCCCAGTTCCAGGCGCCCGCCCAGGACCGGCAGTGTCGCGTGCGGCGGTACCAGGGCCGGCAGGACGTGATCGCGGCCGTGGCCGGGGCTGCCGTGGCGGTGCTGCCAGCGGTCGTCGGCCGGGAGGAGCGTGTGCAGGGCGGCGAGCAGGTCGTCGTCACTGCCGGCGCCCGTCTCGATGATCGCGATCCCCGCGGTCGCGTGCGGGACGAAGACGTTCAGCAGGCCGTCCCGGCCGGCGGCGGTCTCCCGCAGGAAGGCCTCGCAGTCGCGGGTCAGGTCGACGACCGTCTCCCGGGAGCCGGAGGCCACGTTCAGCACTCGGGTGGTGAAGGCATCTGACATGTTCTCCATCCTCACCCGTCGACCGGTGTTCACACGCGACCGCCGCCCCGGCGGGGCGGCGCGGACAATCCGGGAAGATCCCCGCCCGGGGCACCGTTGGCACAGGCGTGAACCGCTCACGTGAGGTCGAGGTCGTCGTCGTGGGGGCCGGGCAGGCCGGACTGTCCAGCGCCTATCACCTGCGCCGCGCCGGGTACGTGCCGGACCGCGGCTTCGTGGTGTTCGACCACTCCCCCGGCCCCGGCGGCGCCTGGCAGTTCCGCTGGCCGTCGCTGACGTACGGCAAGGTGCACGGCATGCACGCGCTGCCCGGGATGGAGCTGACGGGCGCCGATCCCGACCGGCCGTCGGCGGAGGTCGTCGGGGACTACTTCGCCGCCTACGAGCGCACCTTCGGCCTGCGGGTGCGGCGTCCCGTCGACGTGTCGGCCGTGCGGCAGGGCCCAGGTGGGCGGCTGCTGGTGGAGACGTCGGCCGGTACGTGGAGCGCGCGGGCGCTGATCAACGCGACGGGCACCTGGGACCGGCCGTTCTGGCCGCGCTACCCCGGCCAGGGGACCTTCCGCGGACGCCAGCTGCACACCGCCCAGTACCGCGGACCGCAGCAGTTCGCCGGGCTGCGGGTGGTCGTGGTCGGAGGGGGCGCCTCGGGCATGCAGCACCTGCTGGAACTGGCGCCGTACGCGGCGGCCACCACATGGGTGACCCGGCGTCCGCCGGTGTTCCGTGCGGGGCCCTTCGACGAGGACGCGGGCCGCGCCGCGGTCGCCCTGGTCGAGGAGCGGGTGCGGCGGGGCCTGCCGCCCAGGAGCGTCGTCTCGGTCACCGGCCTGCCGCTGAACGACGCCGTCCGGCAGGGCCTCGCGGACGGGGTCCTGGACCGGCAGCCGATGTTCGACCGGATCGTCCCGGACGGCGTGGAGTGGGAGGACGGGCGCCGTGTGACGGCCGACGTCATCCTGTGGGCGACCGGGTTCCGGGCCGCGCTCGGCCATCTGGCCCCGTTGAGGCTGCGCGGGCCCGGCGGCGGCATCGAGGTGGAGGGCACCCGCGTGGTCGCGGATCCACGCGTCCATCTGGTCGGGTACGGCCCGTCGGCGAGCACGGTCGGCGCCAACCGGGCCGGACGGGCGGCCGTACACGACATCGGGCGTATGCCGGCGCAGGACCCGGTCACCGCCGCCTGACGCCCGCCAGTGCCTGTCACCGCCGTCACCGGGTGACCCCGCGGAGCCGGCATGCGGACATGGTGAGCCGCACGGCGTCAGAGCTCGGCGTGCCGTCGGCCCGCCCGGTCCAGCAGCGCGTCCCGGCGCACCAGTGCCGCGTAGCGCCCCTCGCGTTCCAGCAGTTCCTCGTGGGTGCCGCGTTCGACCACGCGCCCGGCGTCGAGGACCACGATCTGGTCGGCGCCGCGGACGGTGGACAGGCGGTGCGCGATGGTCAGTGTGGTGCGATCGGCCGACAGGGCGTCGATGGCCTCCTGGACGGCGGCCTCGGTACGGGTGTCCAGCGCACTGGTGGCCTCGTCGAGGACGAGGACCGGCGGGTCGCGCAGAATCGTCCGGGCGATGGCCAGGCGCTGCTTCTCGCCTCCGGAGAAGCGGTACCCGCGCTCGCCGACGACCGTGTCGTAGCCGTCCGGCAGGCCCGCGATGTGGTCGTGGATCTGAGCGGCCTTCGCCGCCGCGTGGATCTCCTCGTCGGTCGCGTCGGGCCTGGCGAAGCGGAGGTTGTCGGCGACGGAGGCGTGGAAGAGGTACGTCTCCTGCGAGACGACGCCGACCGCGCGGGCGAGGGTGTCGAAGTCCAGGTCACGGACGTCGACGCCGTCGAGGGTGACCCGGCCGCCCGTCACGTCGTACAGCCGCGGCACCAGATGCCCGAGCGTGGACTTGCCGGCGCCGGTCGGACCGACGACCGCCAGGCTGCCGCCGGCCGGGACCGTGACGTCGATGCCGTCCAGGATCGGGGCGCTCTTGTCGTCGTAGCGGAAGGTGACGTCCTCGAAGCGGACCTCGCCCTTGACGCGGTCGAGGTGGACGGGCCGCTCGCGTTCGGTGATGTCGATCGGGAGGTCCAGGTACTCGAAGATGCGCTGGAACAGCGCCAGGGAGGTCTGGATCTGCACGCCGGTCGACAGCAGGCTGACGGCCGGGCGGAACAGTCCCTGCTGAAGTGAGACGAAGGCGACGATGGTCCCGAGGGACACCTCGGGTCCGCCGAGGTGCAGCGCCAGGCCCGCGGTCCAGTAGATGACGGCCGGCATGGCGGCCATGACGATCGTAATGACGGCCATGCGCCACCGACCGGCCATGTTGGACCGGACCTCGAGGTCGACGAGGCGTTCGGACTCGTCGGCGAAGGACTCGGTGAGTGAGCCGGAACGGCCCATCGTGCGGCCGAGGAGGATGCCGCTGACGGAGAGCGACTCGGTCACCGTGGCCGCCATCACGGCCATCTGCTTCTGGCGCTGGGTGGTGATCCTCTTGCGTTCGTTGCCGACGCGGCGGCTGATCCAGACGAACACCGGCAGCAGCACCAGCGAGACGACGGTGAGCCGCCAGTCGAGGGCGACCATCGCCGCGATCGTGGCGACCACGCTGGTGAGGTTGGAGACCAGGGAGGTCGCGGTCGACGTCACGGTGGCCTGCATGCCGCCGATGTCGTTCGCGATGCGCGACTGGACCTCCCCTGTGCGCGTGCGGGTGAAGAAGGCCAGCGACATGCGCTGCAACCGGCCGTAGACGGCGGTGCGCAGGTCGTGCATGACGCGCTGTCCGACGGTGGTGGAGATCAGGGTCTGCAGGACGCCGAAGACGCTGTTGAGGACGGCGCTGAGGATCATGCCGAGGGCGAGCAGGCTCAGCAGGCCGGTGCGGCCCTGGGGGATGGCGACGTCGAGGACGGCCTTGAGCAGGAAGGGGGTGGCCACCGAGACCAGCGAAGCCGCGCCGACCAGCAGGCCGACGATCGCCAGACGGCCGCGGTAGGGGCGGAAGAGGCGCAGGATGCGGCGCATCTGCCGGGGCTGCTCCCCGGCGTCGGCCGGCGGGGTCCAGGAAGGCGGGCGGTCGGGATGCATGGGCTCCTACGGAGGTGGACGGGCGTCGACGGCTGACGCGGTCGACGACGGCCTCTGGATCTTAGCTCATTGTTACCTATACTCACAATGAACCATATCCTGATAGTGTGCCCGCATGACCAGCCCCGACTCCGACGGCCTCCTCGCCGAGCAGCTGCTGCGGCTCACCCGCCGCGTCCACCGCATCCAGAAGCGCCACCTGCAGCAGCGCGAGCTCGGCATCACGCCGGCCCAGTCCCGGCTGCTGCGCGTGCTCGCGCACTTCGAGGAGCCGCCCCGCATGGCGGATCTGGCCGACTCGCTGGAGGTCGTGCCACGGGCCGTGACCACGCTGGTGGACGCGCTGGAGACGAGCGGCAGGGTGCGCCGGGTGCCCGACCCGGCCAACCGCCGGGTGATCCGGATCGAGCTCACCGACGACGGGCGCACGGACCTGCACGAGCTGCGCGGCGCGCGGCGGGCCGCGGCGGAGGAGATCCTCGCCCCCCTGACGGACGAACAGCGCAAGACGCTCGGCGGACTGCTGGACACACTGGTGAGCACCGCACCCGAGCGCGCGCAGCGCTGCTGAGGGGCGACCGGCCGCGCCCCGTCCGCCCGCCCGGCGCACGGGCGGCGCCGGGCGTCGGCGCGCCACGTCCACGCGAGCGGCGGCCTGGTGCCCGCCGCACCGCGTTACGCCATGAGGTTGCCCCTGTCCCCCATCACCACCACCGGGTTCAGCTCGGGGTCGAGCGTCCGCAGCAGGCGCTCCATCGCCTCCTTGGGGACGCTCACGCAGCCCAGCGTGCCGTCGCCGTGGTCCAGATGGAGCCAGATGCCGCCGCCCTTATGCTCGCCCTGCGGCCGGGTCGGATCGTCCGGCGGCACCCCCCTGCGGCGGTTGTAGTCGATGGCGATGACGTAGTCGAAGTCGTGCCAGTGCGCCTCGTCCCAGTAGTACGGGGAGGTGAAGGCCTGCTCGTTCTGGAGGTAGGGGAGCCTGGTGCCCGGATCGGGCAGGACGCCGCCGGCGTCGGAGAGCGTGAACACTCCCACCGGAGTGCGTTCGTCACCCATCCGATGGTCGGTCGTCCAGCCACGCTTGCCGTTGTGCGCCGGCCAGCCGGCCGTCAGCTCCCACCGGGACCGGCGCTTCTCGTACAGCACGAGCGTGGAGTCGGGCGAGTCCTCGCTCTCGCCGTACACCGCCACGACCTGCCGGGTGTCGGCGGGGACCCGCTGCCACAGCCGGATGCCGATCCCCGGCACCCGGGGCGGCTCCGACGGGCTGGGCCGGATGGTCGTCGCCGTGCCGCCGGCCTTCGGCTCGCCGCCCCGGCCCGCCTCCACCCGAGGAGCACCGCACGCACCCAGAGCCGCCAAGAGGAACCCGCAGGTCGCCACGGCGACCGTCGCCCGCTTTACACCACAACTCGTCATGACCTCATCGTGACATTCCCATACCGGCCAATCTCTTCGAGATTGGGCCAACCAGCCGCAGATACTGATATTTGATGCCTCATGGGGTCGCTCATCCGGGCGACGTGCCGTCTCCACCGGGCCCGCTCCCCGGCCGATGACGACAGGGGCGCGATTCCGGTCGCCGCCGCGGAAAACCAGTTGCCGCCCGCCACGCTGCGAGGCGAACCTGTCACGGCTTGTCGCCGCCTTCGCGGCCCCACCCACCCGATGACACGAGTCCTGGGACGTCATGCAGATCCAAGACCTTCCGTATCCCGACCCGGGCGTGCCGGACACACGATCGGGTCCCCGTTTCCTGTGGTGGCTGGGGCGTCATCAGCTGGACGGGCAGGCGAAGGCGTTGGCCTGGGGGCTGCTGCACTTCGCCTCCGTCGCCGCGCTGCCGTTCTGCGTCGGCCTGGCCGTGCAGGCGGTCGTCGACCGCTCCGGTGCGCGCCTGGCCCTCGCCGGCGGGCTGCTGGCCCTGTGCTGCGCGGGCAACGCGCTCGGCGACACCTTCCTGCACCGCGCCGCGGTCACCAACTGGATCACCGCGGCGGCCCGCGTCCAGCAACTGCTGGCGCGTCAGGCCGCTCACCTGGGGTCGGCGTTGACCCGCAGGGTCGCCGCCGGCGAGGTCGTCGCCGTCTCCACCGGTGACGTCGAGAAGATCGGCTGGTTCGTCGAGGCGGTGTCCCGGTTCACCGCGGCGGCGCTGACCGCCGTGCTGGTCTGTGCCGGCCTGATGGTCTACCAGCCCGCGCTCGGCGTGGTGGTCGCCGTGGGCCTGCCGGTGGTGGCGCTCGCGGTGCTGCCGCTGCTTCCGCACGCGACCCGGCGCGCCGACGTCCAGCGCGAGAAGGCCGGACGGGCCACCGAACTGGCGTCGGACACGGTCGCCGGCCTGCGGGTGCTGCGGGGCATCGGCGGCGAGGACCTCTTCCTCGACCGCTACCGCCGCGCCTCACAGGAGGTCAGACGGGCCGCCGTCCGCAGTGCCCGCATGTGGTCCCTGATCGCCGCGACCCAGGTTCTCCTGCCCGGCCTGCTGCTGATCGCGGTCGTCTGGTACGGCGTGCACCTGGCCCGCGCGGGCCGCATCACCGTCGGCGAACTCGTCACGGTCTACAGCTCCGTCATGCTCCTCACCTACCCGCTGCGGCACTTCGAGGAGATCGCCATGGCCTACTCCTTCTCCCGGCCGTCGGCCAGGCGGGCGGCGCGGGTGCTGTCCCTGCGGCGCCCCACGGACTCCGCGGGAACACGGGAGGCCGGGATCCCGGCCGGGGATCTGAGCGACCCGGCGACCGGACTGGTGGCCCCCGCCGGGCAGCTCACGGCCGTGGTGTGCGGTGACCCGGACGCCGCGGGCCGGCTGGCGGAACGACTGGGTGGGCATCCCGTCGAGCCGGGCCCGTCGGCGCTGCTCGGCGGCGTGCCGCTCGACGAGCTGCCGCTCGGCCGGGCGCGGACGGCCGTCCTGGTCCAGGACAAGGACCCGGTACTGCTGTCGGGTTCGCTGCGCGAGCTGCTCGACGTGCCCGCTTCGGGCGGCGTCACCGTGCGGGACGCGCTGGAGGCCGCGCAGTGTGGGGACGTCCTGGAGGCGCTCGCCCAGGCGTCGCCGGGCGCCGGGCAGGCGATGGACGTCCGCATCACCGAACGCGGCCGGTCCCTCTCCGGCGGCCAGCGACAGCGTCTGGCACTGGCCCGGTCGCTGATCACCGACCCCGAGGTGCTCGTCCTGGACGAACCGACCTCCGCCGTGGACTCGCACACCGAGGCGCGCATCGCGCAGGGCCTGCGGAGCCTGCGGGCCGGACGCACCACGGTGATCCTCACCTCCTCCCCGCTGGTCCTGGACGTGGCCGACCGGGTGGTGCTGGTGCGCGAGGGCCGGGTCGCGGCGGTGGGCACGCACCGGGACCTGGCACGCAGCGACTCCCGGTACCGGGCCGTCGTCACACGCGAGACGGACGAGGAGCGCGCCGCCGCACGCGTACGGGAAACCGAGGCCGCCCTGCGCGGGACGTCCGGACACCGGCCCGCCCTGTACGGCGCGCTGCGAGAGACCGAGGAGAAGGCATGATCGGCGTGGCGCCACCGGCGTACGACCCGGCGGTCCCGAGGACGGCGAACACGCTGCCCGTCGGCGCCCCCGCGACCGTGCGCGCCTATGTGGGCGAGCTGTTCCGCCGGCACCGCCGTGCGTTCCTGCTCCTGATCGCCGTCAACACGGTCGCCGTGCTCGCCTCGATGGCGGGCCCGTGGCTGCTGGGCGGCCTCGTCGAGCGGGTGTCGGACGGTGCGCGGGACATCCACCTGGGGCGGATCGCGGCGCTGTTCGTGCTCGCCCTGGTGGTGCAGGCCGTGTTCGTCCGGCAGGTACGGCTGCGCGGGGCCATGCTCGGTGAGCGGATGCTGGCCGACCTGCGTGAGGACTTCCTCGTGCGGTCGGTCGGGCTGCCGCCGGGGGTACTGGAGCGGGCGGGCACCGGTGACCTGCTGTCCCGCATCACCACGGACATCGACCGGCTCGCCAACGCGATGCGCGAGGCCGTGCCGCAGCTGGCCATCGGCGTGGTGTGGGCCGCGCTGCTGCTGGGCGGCCTGGTCGTGACGGCGCCACCGCTGGCCGCCGCCGTGCTGCCGGCCCTGCCGCTGCTGGTGATCGGCTGCCGCTGGTACTTCCGGCGGGCGCCGTCCGCCTACCGGTCGGAGGCCGCGGGGTACGCCGCCGTGGCCGCGGCGCTCGCCGAGACCGTCGACGCGGGGCGCACCGTGGAGGCGCACCGCCTCGGCTCCCGGCGTGTCGAGCTGTCGGAACGCCGGATCAAGGAATGGACCGCGTGGGAGCGCTACACGCTGTGGCTGCGGTCGGTGCTCTTCCCGGTCATCAACATCACCCATGTGACGGTGCTCGGCTCGGTCCTGATGGTCGGCGGCGTGCTCGTCCTGCAGGGCTGGACCGGGGTGGGCCAGCTGACGACGGGTGCGCTCATCGCGCAGATGCTCGTCGACCCGGTGGGGCTGATCCTGCGCTGGTACGACGAGCTGCAGGTGGCCCAGGTGTCGCTGGCGCGGCTGGTCGGGGTCCGGGACATCGAGCCGGGCGGCGGGGACGCCTCCCTGCACCCGGCCGGTCGCGCCGTGCACGCCGACCGGGTGCACTTCGGCTACCGGGAGGGCGTCGACGTGCTGCGCGAGGTGTCCGTGGAGGTCCCGCCCGGCACCCGGCTGGCGCTGGTGGGGCCCTCGGGCGCGGGAAAGTCCACGCTGGGCCGGCTGCTGGCCGGCATCTACGCGCCCCGGAAGGGCGGGATCACCCTGGGCGGTGCCGAACTGTCCCGGATGCCCGCCGAACGCGTCCGCTCGCACGTCGCCCTCGTCAACCAGGAGCACCACGTCTTCGTGGGCTCCCTGCGCGACAACCTCCTGCTCGCCCTGCCCTGCGCCCGGCTGCGCCCGGAGGGGACGGCGACGCCCGCCGACGCCGTCGACGCCGAGCTGTGGTCGGCGCTGGCCGCGGTCGACGCCGACGGCTGGGCCCGCGCCCTGGACGACGGCCTCGACACCGAGGTCGGCTCGGGCGGTCTCGCGCTGACTCCGGCCCAGGCCCAGCAGATCGCACTCGCCCGCCTGGTCCTCGCCGATCCGCACACGCTGGTCCTGGACGAGGCGACCTCGCTCCTCGACCCGCGGGCGGCCCGTCATCTGGAGCGGTCCCTGTCGCGCGTTCTCGACGGCCGCACCGTCGTCGCCATCGCCCACCGGCTGCACACCGCCCATGACGCCGACGTGATCGCCGTGGTCGACGACGGCCGCATCAGCGAGCTGGGCAGCCACGACGAGCTGGTCGCGGCGGACGGTGCCTACGCCGCCCTGTGGCGTTCCTGGCACGGCTGAGCGCGGCGCGCAGGCACGCGGCACAGCCACGGGGCGGGACCATCCGCACGGGGCGGCCCGCCGTGGCGCCGGCCCGAGCGGACCGGTGGCGCACCGCGACTGCCGGTGGGCGGCGTTCGGAGCGGGCGGAGACCGCCGGCGAGACCGGCGGCCGGCCGTCGCACGGCGGTGCGCTGCCGATGGCCGCCTCCGGGTGAGCGCCGCCGGCAGGCGCGAAGCGCCGGGCCGGGCGGTGGGTGGACGCCGCACGGGCGGTGGCCGCGGGATCCGTCGTGCCGCAGCGCGGTGCCGGGCAGGGGTGGAAGGCCGGGGACGGGGAACCCCTGGACCACAGGCCGGGGCCGCCCGCTCCGGCCGGCTCGACGCACCCGAGGAGGGCACGCACGAGGGCGAGAGGGCCGTGCCGGCCGCCTCGCACCCCGGGATCGAGGGAGCGCCCGCCTGCTCCGAGGCGGTTGCGACGGACGTGGCCGGCGAGGACGTTCGGCCCCGTGACGCCGCCGGGCGCCCGCTCTCGCCGTGTCCCCCGCCGTACAAGGAGTTTCGATGCAGCAGGACAAGCACCCGGACTACCACCCCGTCGTCTTCCGCGACCGGGCCGCCGGATACGCCTTCCTGACCCGGTCGACCGCCACCAGCGAGCAGACCATCGAGTGGGACGACGGCGAGACATACCCGGTCGTGGACGTGGAGATCTCCTCGGAGAGCCACCCCTTCTACACCGGCAAGGCCCGCACCGTGGACACCGAGGGCCGCATCGCCCAGTTCGAGCGGCGCTACGGCGGCGGGCAGGGCTCCGCAGGGAGCGGCTCCTCGTAGCCGGCGCCCGCACCGGAGCTGAGCGCACGGCGGGGCAGGACACGGGTTCGGCAAGCGCCCCCGGCCGGCGCCGCGGGTGCGCGGGCGCCCGGCGTCAACGCTCAGATGACGTTGAGCGCGGCCGCGCAGCCCACGCCGCCGAGCAGCATGAACGCCGGCATCAGCACCTTCAGCTCGACCCAGCTGCCCGCCCGGAACCGCATCGCCTTCGGCGGGCCCACGGGGTACCAGCGCTTGCGGCCCACCGGTATCGGCCACAGGATCGGGCACCCGGACACGGTCAGCGCGTCGCCGATGTCGTGCACCAGCGCGCCCAGCACGATCGGCAGCCCCAGCCACAGGTAGTCCTGGCCCGGTGCGGAGAACAGCCACTGCGAACCGTGGCCCGGCTGGTCCAGGAGGCCGGCGAGGATCCAGGCACTGGTCCCGGCCAGCAGCCACACCAGGACGTCGCTGCTCGAGCCGCGGGCCGCCCGCCACAGCAGGCCCTCGATGGCCAGCACCATGTGCACGAAGAGGAGCGCCAGCACCGCCCAGCGGCCGCCGGTGACCGCCGCGACGGAGGAGCCGGCGCCGACCAGCACCGCCCACAGCCAGGTGTGCGTCAGTGTCCGGTGTCCGCCCGAGCGGCGAGGGTCGCCCTGCTTCCTGGTCGCCTTGTAGACGGTGTAGGAGAGCTTGTCGACGATCTCGCACAGCCGGCGCGAGAGCGGCCCGAAGGCGCGCGATATGGTCGCGGCCTTGTGATCGAGGTCGGGGGCGAGCGCGGCGCCCGCGCAGATCAGCGCACCGGACAGCAGCACGGGCCAGGGCATCGTGTGACCGGCCGCGGCGGCCGCGGCTCCGACGCCGAGCCAGGCCGCGGCGCCCGACAGTGAGTGTGCTGGTCCCATCATGGCCGTTTCCCCGCCCCATTTCTCGTGCGCCCCTGCCCAGTTGGCCCGGTGCGCTCATGCCTTACCGGCGACACAGCGTAGCGGTCGTGATCTTGGACCGGGCATCCGATTCCCGCCCCGGTCCGTTCGCCAGGCAAGATGGGGGCGTGACCCTCATCGATCAGCTGCCGCCGACCGCCGACCCCGACGCCCTGTACGAAGCCTTCGAGTCCTGGGCCCAGGAGCGCGGTCTCACGCTCTACCCCCATCAGGAGGAGGCGCTGATCGAGGTGGTCTCCGGCGCGAACGTGATCGTGTCGACGCCCACCGGCTCCGGCAAGAGCATGATCGCCGCAGGGGCGCACTTCGCCGCCCTGGCCCGCGACGAGGTCACCTTCTACACCGCTCCGATCAAGGCGCTGGTCTCGGAGAAGTTCTTCGAACTGTGCAAGATCTTCGGCACCGAGAACGTCGGCATGCTCACCGGCGACGCCTCCGTCAACGCCGACGCGCCCATCATCTGCTGCACCGCCGAGGTGCTCGCCTCCATCGCCCTGCGCGACGGCAGGCACGCGGACGTCGGCCAGGTGGTCATGGACGAGTTCCACTTCTACGCGGAGCCGGACCGCGGCTGGGCCTGGCAGATCCCGCTGCTGGAACTGCCGCAGGCGCAGTTCGTCCTGATGTCGGCCACGCTCGGTGACGTGTCCTTCTTCGAGAAGGACCTCACGCGGCGAACCGGCCGTCCGACCGCGGTGGTCCGCTCGGCGACCCGCCCGGTGCCGCTGTCGTACGAGTACCGGCGCACCCCGCTCACCGAGACGCTGACCGACCTGCTCCAGGCGAGGCAGGCACCGGTGTACATCGTCCACTTCACCCAGGCCCAGGCCGTCGAGCGGGCGCAGGCACTGATGAGCATCAACATGTGCTCGCGTGAGGAGAAGGACCGGATCGCCGAGCTGATCGGCAACTTCCGGTTCACCACGAGGTTCGGCCGCAACCTCTCGCGCTACGTCCGGCACGGCATCGGTGTGCATCACGCCGGCATGCTGCCCAAGTACCGGCGCCTGGTGGAGAAGCTCGCGCAGGCCGGGCTGCTGAAGGTGATCTGCGGTACGGACACGCTCGGCGTGGGGGTCAACGTCCCGATCCGCACGGTGCTGTTCACGGCCCTGACCAAGTACGACGGCAGCCGGGTGCGCACGCTGCGCGCCCGTGAGTTCCACCAGATCGCCGGCCGCGCCGGGCGTGCCGGCTTCGACACGGAGGGCTTCGTCGTCGCCCAGGCCCCCGAGCACGTCATCGAGAACGAGAAGGCGCTCGCGAAGGCGGGCGACGATGCGAAGAAGCGGCGGAAGGTCGTCCGGAAGAAGGCGCCGGAGGGCTTCGTCGCCTGGACCGACACCACCTTCGACAAGCTGATCGCCTCCGAGCCCGAGCCGCTGAGCTCCCGCTTCCGGGTCACTCACACCATGCTGCTGTCGGTGATCGCCCGGCCCGGCAACGCCTTCGAGGCGATGCGGCACCTGCTGGAGGACAACCACGAGCCGCGCAGGCAGCAGCTGCGGCACATCCGGCGCGCGATCGCCATCTACCGCTCGCTGCTCGACGGCGGCATCGTGGAGAAACTGGACCAGCCGGACGCCGAGGGCCGCATCGTCCGCCTGACGGTCGACCTGCAGCAGGACTTCGCGCTCAACCAGCCGCTGTCGACGTTCGCGCTCGCCGCCTTCGAACTGCTGGACCCCGAGTCGCCGTCCTACGCGCTGGACATGGTGTCGGTCGTGGAGTCGACGCTGGACGACCCGCGGCAGATCCTCGCCGCCCAGCAGAACAAGGCGCGCGGCGAGGCCGTGGCCGCGATGAAGGCGGACGGCGTCGAGTACGAGGAGCGCATGGAGCGCCTCCAGGACATCACCTACCCCAAACCGCTGGAGGAGCTGCTCTTCCACGCCTACAACACCTACCGCAAGAGCCACCCCTGGGTGGGCGACCACCCCCTGTCGCCCAAGTCCGTGGTCCGGGACATGTACGAACGGGCGCTCTCCTTCACGGAGTTGGTGTCCGTCTACGAACTGGCCCGCACCGAGGGCATCGTGCTGCGCTACCTCGCCAGCGCCTACAAGGCCCTGGAGCACACCGTCCCGGACGACCTGAAGTCCGAGGACCTGCAGGACCTGATCGCCTGGCTCGGGGAGATGGTCCGGCAGGTCGATTCCAGCCTGCTGGACGAGTGGGAGCAGCTGGCCAACCCGGAGGAGATGACCGCCGAGGAGGCCCAGGAGAGGGCGGACCAGGTCAAGCCGGTCACCGCCAACGCCCGCGCCTTCCGCGTCCTGGTGCGCAACGCGATGTTCCGCCGCGTCGAGCTGGCGGCCCTCGACCAGCTCGGGGAGCTGGGTGAGATGGACGCCGAGTCCGGGTGGGACGCCGAGGCGTGGGGCGAGGCGATGGACAAGTACTGGGAGGAGTACGAGGACCTGGGCACCGGCCCGGACGCGCGCGGCCCCAAGCTGCTCGTGATCCAGGAGGAGCCGCAGAACGGGCTGTGGCGGGTGCGGCAGATCTTCGACGACCCCAACGGTGACCACGACTGGGGCATCAGCGCCGAAGTCGATCTCACGGCCTCCGACGCCGAGGGGCGCGCGGTCGTCCGTGTCACCGATGTCGGCCAGTTGTGAGCACAGGAGAAGCCACCGCATGACGAATCCGGCCGAAAGCCTCGTCGACCTGCTCGACCTGGAGCAGATCGAGGTGAACATATTCCGCGGCCGCAGCCCGCAGGAGTCCCTGCAACGGGTCTTCGGCGGCCAGGTCGCCGGGCAGGCGCTGGTCGCCGCCGGGCGCACCACGGACGGCGAGCGTCCGGTGCACTCGCTGCACGCGTACTTCCTGCGCCCGGGCCGGCCGGGTGTGCCGATCGTGTACCTGGTGGAACGGGTGCGCGACGGGCGGTCCTTCACGACCCGCCGGGTCACCGCCGTGCAGCAGGGCCGCACGATCTTCAATCTGACCGCCTCCTTCCACAAGCCCGAACAGGGCAGCTTCGAGCACCAGTTGCCGCCGACCCGCCCCGTCCCGGACCCTGAATCGCTGCCCACCGTCACGGACGAGATCCGGGAGCACCTGGGCGAGCTGCCGGAGCAGTGGGAGCGCATGGTGCGCCGCCAGCCCTTCGACATCCGCTACGTGGACCGGCTGCGCTGGAGCCCCGAGGAGATCGAGGGCGCCGAGCCGCGCAGCGCCGTGTGGATGCGCGCGGTCGGGCCGCTCGGCGACGACCCGCTGGTGCACACCTGCGCGCTGACGTACGCCAGTGACATGACCTTGCTGGACGCGGTGCGCATCCCGGTCGAGCCGCTGTGGGGCCGGCGGCGTTTCGACATGGCGTCGCTGGACCATGCCATGTGGTTCCACCGGCCGTTCCGCGCGGACGAGTGGTTCCTGTACGACCAGGAGTCGCCGATCGCGGTGGGCGGCCGGGGCCTTGCCCGGGGCCGCATCTACAACCTCGAGGGGCAACTGATCGTGTCCGTGGTGCAGGAGGGGCTGTTCCGCAAGGTGGGCTGACCCGCGGTTTCACCGATCATCGGTCGGCCCGCGCCGCGTCGTCCGAGGCTTCGCGGGCCGGCCGTTGCGACGTTCTCGCCGAGAACCAAGCAGGGGCCGTGGCCCGAGGTGCACCCGACCGCGTCTCATCGCGTTTCGTTGCGCCCCTTACTTGCGAGTCCGGCGCCACCACACCCCTTTTTTGCGGTGAACACGGCCCGCTGGTCGCGCGGAGCGGTCCCGCCACCTTGCGGTCGAGCCGCGAACGACGGCAGTAACAGGGCGACCAGCATCCAGAGCTCATCAGGAACCAGACGCTTCGACAGATCAGCACTCACGGCCTGCATCATGCCGCTCGAACATCAAGCATCAAGTCACGAGGGGACAGCCTTCTATGCCTCGCCTGATGCGGCCGATCTGGCGGCCTGCTCGATCTTCGCGTAGTAGGCGGTGCGGGCGTCCTCATCGATCTGCATCTCGTGTTCGGGCCGCATCCCGGTTCGGCCGTCCACACCTTCGCGCAGGATGTCGGCGTGCCCGGCATGCCGGTTGGTCTCGCCAAGGACGTGGACCAGGATGGCGAACAGGTTCGTGTTGGAAAAGGGCTCCGGCCACCACGGCACGTGCCCCGGGGCATCGAGGGCAAGCTCGTCGATCGTCGCATCTGAGTGTTCCCACGTGCGCCGGTAGGACTCGATGATCTGATCGCGCGTCTCGTCCTCAGCCGCCCACAGATCGCTGCCGTCGTGGTCCTGCCACCGGGGCAGCGGTTCTGGGGACGGCCGGTCGAAAACCTCGCCCAGGTACCTGGCCTCGACGCTGGCCACGTGTTTGACCAGGCCGAGGAGGTTGGTCCCGGTCACTGTCAAAGGTCGGCGGGCGTCGTATTCGGACAGGCCGTCGAGCTTCCAGAGCAGCGCCTTGCGGTCCCGCCGCAGTCGCACGTGCAGGGTGCCCTTCGCGAATTCATCGATCATGCGGCATGAGCCTGCCATGGGTGTCGTCTTGCAGTGCCGCAGCAGCAGCCCCGGCACACGGTGACGTGCACCGGGGCGATGCCTGCGCCGTGGGCGCCTTGCGGCGGCTCACTCGGCGGCCCGCTTCCAGGCGGCCTCGCGTAGCAGTCGCAGTCCGTTGAGGCCGACGATGACAGTGGAGCCCTCATGACCGGCGACGCCGAGGGGAAGCGGCAGGCTGCCGGCGAGGTCCCAGGCCACCAGGCCGGCGATGAAGACACCAGCGATCACGAGGTTCTGGACGACCAGAGCGCGCGCCCGGCGGGACAGGGAGATCACGGCGGGGACGGTGGCGAGCTCGTCGCGGACGATGACCGCGTCTGCGGTCTCCAGCGCCAGGTCGGAGCCCGCCCGGCCCATGGCGACGCCGGTGTGCGCGGCTGCCAGTGCGGGGGCGTCGTTGACACCGTCGCCGACCACCATCACCTTCCGGCCGGTCCCCTCGAGCTCCCGGACCGCGCTCACCTTGTGCTGGGGCAGCAGACCGGCCCGCACGTCGTCGATGCCGACATCGGCGGCGAGGCGGGCTGCGGCGCGCGGGTTGTCGCCGGTCAGCAGCAGGGGCGCGGTTCCGGTGAGTGCCGTGAGCGCTCTGACGGTCGCGGTGGTGTCGGGGCGCAGCCGGTCGGCGATGCCCAGCACGCCCACCGGGGTACCGCCCAGCGTGACCAGCACGGCGGTCCGGCCGTTGTCCTCGAGCTCGCCGACGAGGACCGCTGCCCGGTCGGAGTCCGCGTCCGTCACCCCTTCCAGCAGCCGGGCCGGTGCGCCGACCGCGACCACACGCCCCTCCACGGTCGCAGTCACTCCCACGCCCGGGGTGGAGTCGAAGTCGTCGGCCGTCGGCAGGGCGAGCCCTCGTTCACGCGCCGCGTCCACGACGGCCCTGGCCAACGGATGCTCACTCGGGTGCTCGGCCGCAGCCGCGATGACCAGCAATCCGTCCCCGTCGACGGGGGACCCGGTCAGCGGCCGCACGTCGGTGACGCGCGGGGTGCCCTCGGTGAGCGTGCCTGTCTTGTCGAGCGCAACGGCGTCGACCTGCCCCAGCCGCTCCATGACCACCGCCGACTTGACCAGGACTCCGTGCCGGCCGGCGTTGGCGATGGCCGACAGCAGAGGCGGCATGGTGGCAAGCACCACCGCGCACGGCGAGGCCACGATCATGAATGTCATCGCCCGCAACAGCGAGTCGGTGAGGTTCGCGCCGAGGGCCAGGGGCACGAGGAACACGGCGAGAGTCGCCGCCACCATGCCCAGTGAGTAGCGCTGTTCCACTTTCTCGATGAACAACTGGGTCGGCGCCTTGGTCTCAGACGCCTCCTGCACCATGTGCACGATCCGGGCGATCACCGTGTCGGAGGCGTCACGCTCGACCTTGACTGTCAGCGCACCGGTGCCGTTGAGCGTGCCGGCGAAGACCTCGTCGTCCTTCCCCTTGGCCACAGGCAGCGGTTCGCCGGTGATGGTCGCCTGGTCGACGTCACTGGCGCCGTCGAGGACGCGGCCGTCGGCGCCGATGCGCTCGCCGGGCCGGACGAGGACGGTGTCGCCGACCGACAGATCCTCGACCGCGACAGCCTCCTCGTCCCCGTTCGCGTCGACGCGGGTGGCGGTGGCGGGCGTCAGATCGAGCAGACCGCGCACCGAGTCGGCGGTACGGGCTGTCGCCAGTGCCTCGAGGGCGCCGGACGTGGCGAAGATGACGATCAGCAACGCGCCGTCCATGACCTGCCCGATCGCTGCCGCGCCGAGCGCGGCCACGACCATCAGCAGGTCGACGTCGAGGGTCTTCTCCCTCAGCGCCTTCAGTCCCGCCCAGCCGGGCTCCCAGCCGCCGGCCGCGTAGGCGAGGGCATACAGCGAAACCCACAGCCAGGTCGGAGCACCGGTCAGCTGCAGAGGTAGTGCGACCAGGAAGAGAAGGGTGGCCGCAGCCGCCCAGCGAGCCTCGGGGAGAGCGAGGACACGGGTACGGCGTCGGGGCGCGCCCCCGCCGGGCTGAGGCGCGGTGTGGTCGACCGCGGCCGGGGCGAGTGTGGAGGTCATCGGCACAGGGGTCCTTCACGACGGCATGACGAGAGCGGGCAGCCGGAAGCCCGCCGGCACTCCTCCCACCGTACAGGACCATATGAAGAAAGATTCATGCGTTCATTCATACCCTCTCCGTAGTATGAGGAGCATGGGCCATGGAGCTGATGCCAAGACCACTGCCACCGCGCGGCAACGCCTGGAAACCGTGGGTGCCGCCGAGGTGGCAGCCACACTGCAGGCCCTGGCGACGCCCTCGCGGCTGCGCATCCTGGCCCGCCTGCAGGAGGGGCCGTGCCCGGCGACGGAACTCGCCGAGGCTGTCGGCATGGAACAGTCGGCCTGCTCCCATCAGCTGAGGCTGCTGCGCAACCTCGGCCTGGTCACCGGCGAGCGCCGGGGCCGCTCGGTCATCTACGCGCTTTACGACAACCACGTCGCCGAACTGCTCGAGCAGGCCCTGTACCACGTGGAGCACCTGCGCCTCGGCCTGCGGGACATCCCGGCGCGGGCCCCGGCCGCGGCGGCCGGGGCCCGCTGACCCTCACCCGGTTACCGTCACCACGGCCGGCCTCGACGTGAGATATCCGGATCGGTGCAGTTGCGCCACGAGCACCGCGCATGCACATCCGGTGCCGGCCAGCACCGCCCAGGGCAGCCACCGCACACCAGTGTCGAACAGCGCCCCCACGTCTGGCGGGCGCGCAGCGGTAGGGCGAGGTAGACCTGGAAGGCCAGGACGTAGGAACCGCTCATCGCGGCTGCGAAGAGGAGGAACGGCCGGTTCGCGGCGATGCTCCAGTCGGCGGTCACCGCCCGCCAGGCGGGCTCAGCGCTGCGATCGGCGGGTGCGCGGGCCGGCAGAGCACGGGCCTGAAGCACGGCCAACACCCCGAAGATGGCCGCGGCGGCGGAGCAGACGACGGTGAAGTCCCAAGTGAGCAGGGCCAGTCCGGCGAGCGGGCCGACGAGGACGCCGGCCTGGTAGAAGACGTTGAAGGCGGCAAACGCCTCGACGCGCCGCCCCTTCCCCGCATCCGCGGCCAGGTAGGCCCGGACGGCCGGGTTGAACAGCGCCCCCGCCAGACCGGTCAGCGCGGAAGTGAGAACGAGCGCGGGCAGGGAACCCGCCAGGGCGATAAGCCCGAACGCGACCGTTCTCAGCGTGCACCCGGCCAGAATCATCGGCTTGCAGCCGTAGCGGTCCGCGAGGGTGCCACCGACGAGGAACATGCCCTGCTGCGAGAGGTTGCGCACACCGAGCACCAGACCGACCGCCCAGGCGGCGAGGCCGAGACCGTGGGCAAGATGACCGCACCCGTTTGGCGCTGCTGCGAGGGCTTGGCAAGGGAGAGGCCGACGTCACGACCCTGACCGGGGCGACCGATGCGACACGAACCTCGGTCAGCCAGCCAGCATCTGGCCCGGTTGCGCCTCGCCGGGCTTGTCACCACCCGCAAGGAGGGGCGGCGGGTCGTCTACGGCCTGCGCCACGGTCATCTGCGCCGCCTGGTCGACGAGACGCTGAATGTCGCCGATCACCAGATCGGCCGCCTTCCGCCCCACGATTGACACCCGCGCCTGACCGCCGTGCGGCCTCCCTGAGGAACCGACGAAATGCGCCTGGCTTCCTCGCACGGTGTAGCGCATCGAGGCTTCGAGGCTGTGAGCGGCGGCTTTATATGTCCAGAGAACGTTGTCAGGGCGATTCGGTCGGCCGCCTCAGAGGCTGCCCGAGCCGAATGTTCCAGCGCCCCACACGCCCGCTGAGCTCCGTTGTGGACAGGGGCGGAACGTCGATCCGCCAGAATGCAGACTCGGGGGCGCCGAGCACTCGCACCCCCACGGCCCGCACCACCTCCGGCTCCACCACTGCCACACCACGCCCCGCCGGCTCCGCGGCCGACTCCAGCCACGCGGCGATCCGGTCGCAGAAGTGCCGTACCGACTCTCCGCCATGCGGTGCCGAGTCCGGATCCGCCAGCCACTCGCCCACTGCCGCCGGCTCCTGTGTGCTCACCTCGGCCAGGGTCGCGCCGCGCCAGCGACCTACATCCAGCCCGGCCAGCTCGGGTACGACAGTCGCGTCCAGATCGAGGGCCTTCGCCGTTTCACGACAGCGCACCGCTGGAGCGACCCAGGCACGGTCCACCGGGGGAAGGGCCTCAGCCGATGCCCGAGTGAGCGCCAGGCCGGAGGCGTCCAGCGGGCACCCGGCGTCGAAGCGGGCTTCCCGCAGCGCCGCGCTGATGGCTGGTGAGATCAACGTCACTCGGCTCGTCATACGTCCGCCCTGGCCTCCAACGCCGCTGCTCTCAGGAACTTCACAGCCCGCATGCCTCAATGTCGTGCCTCCACGCGCCCTTGGCCGGCTGCTCCTCGCGCGGTACCTTCTCGTCGATATCGACGACGGATTCGCGGAAGCCGGTGGGATTCCGGCACGGTCGCGCCACTGTAAGCCCGGTTCGCACCCCTGGTGCGGGCCGCGCAAGTCAGACCCGCGCCGTCGTCCTGTGCACCACCGAGACGGGACGCGAGTTCCCCAGGAGGGCCTGCCATGGCGCAGTCTGTCGCTCAGCCGACCACCACACCCACCGCCGTACCCGCCAAACTGCCGATCGGCGCCATCGCGCCCTGGGCGGTCCTCTTCGGCATCCTGACGCTGGTCCTGCTCTACTTCGTTGGGGTCGAGCAGAGCGCCACCTCCGTCATGAACGGAGAGGACGTCCACGAATGGGTGCACGACGCCCGCCACCTGCTCGGCTTTCCCTGCCACTGACGGCAGCAGGGAACGCACTAGCCCATGAACTCGGCAACCGTCCGCAAACTTCTCGTCTGCGGCATGCTCGCGGGACTCGCCGCGGGCATGCCCGCGCTCCTCGTCTCCTACTTCCTGGGCGAGCCGAGCGTCGACGCGGCCATCGCCTATGAGGAAGCACACGCCCACGAACACGAACACGGCGTGGAAGTCGTCAGCCGCACCATGCAGTCCACCGCCGGTCTGTCGACGGGTGTACTCGTCTATGGTGTCGCCTTCGGCGGCATCGCCGCCCTCGCCTACTGCTTCGCGCTGGGCCGTATCGGGCGCTTCGGGCCGCGTGCGAGCGCACTGCTCCTCGCGGCCTTCGGCCTGATCGCCCTGTACGTCGTACCGTTCCTGAAGTACCCGGCCAACCCGCCCGCGGTCGGCGACCCCGACACGATCGGCCAGCGCACCACTCTGTACTTCCTGATGATGGTGCTCGGGGTGCTGCTCACCGTCGGCGCAGTGATCCTGGGCAAGCGCCTGGCGCCACGGCTGGGCAACTGGAACGCAACGGTCGCCGCGGCCGCGTTCTTCGTCCTGGCCGTCGGGATCGCGTACGCGTTCCTGCCGTCCTTCGACAAGGTCCCGGAGCACTTCCCGGCCGCCGTGCTGTGGGAGTTCCGGCTGGCCGCGCTCGCCGTCCAGGTGACTTTGTGGACTGCCTTCGGGCTGGTCTTCGGAGCTCTCGCCGAGCGGGTACTGGACCCCTCGAGGGCCGGTGCCGGTGAACAGAGCAGTAGCACACGGAAGGCCCCCGTGCCGCAGTGAGCACGTCGGCGCAGTGCGGCGGCAGCTCGGCTTCGACCCGCGGGTCCTAGTGCCGCGGCAGGCAACGTTCGCCCGTCAAGGAGCGGCGTCCGGTGCGTGCTCTCGGCGTGCCGGCCGGACGCCCTCGTACTGGATGTACTCGGGCTTCCGGCCGGTGCGGCGAGA
>NZ_JBSFNN010000050.1:0-48877 GCF_053587115.1 Streptomyces sp. NPDC003697 | reverse complement strand
ATCTCCTCCGGCCCACGACTGCGGAACCGCGCCGCCGCGAACCGCACCAGCGACATGTTCATCTCGATCAGCGTGTTGCGCGCGTACTGGTACTCGGGCGTCCCCTCCTCCAGCACCGCCAGCTGATCGAAGAACACCCGGCTCAGCTCCCGCGCGTCCCGCGGAGCCACCTTCGAGGGATCGGCGACCTCCGGCAACCGGGTTGCTTCCGCGTCCGTCCTCGCCGTCGTCATCGCCGTCATGCTGTGCCCCTCCCTGTATGTTCACGTCACCGTGTCCGCCACAGTGCCCGACGAAGGGCCGCCTACCCCTGTTTCCGGGGTGCACACCCCCCGCTTCGCACCCGCCGCGCGTGGCGTGCGACACATCCGCCGCCGGCGTCCCGTGAGACGGCCCGGCGTCCCCCGTGCCGTCTCACGGCATGGGTCCGGTGTCCGGGCGTGCCGTGTGGTCGGGGTGCCCGCTGGTGCGGCGGCCCTCCTTCAGCTCCGCCTCGTACAGGTGGTCCTTGCCCTCGGCGAGGTCGCTCAGAGCGGCGGACTCGAGGTCCCTGAACGGCTCGTAGTAGGTGGTGTTGTAGGCCTCGACGATCTGGAAGGTCCAGTGGCCGGGGATGACGTTGCGGCCCAGCACCTCCCGTTCGACCCGCTCGGCCCACTCGTGGTGCCCGGCCCGGCGCAGCAGGTCCACCGCGCGGTCCAGTTCGAAGTCGGCGGTGCCGGTGAGCTGGTGGAAGGAGTACAGATGGCCTCGGGCCCGCTCGGTGGTCTCCAGCGCCTTCGACAGGGCGCCGAGCGCCTCGACGGTGGTGTCCGTGACACCGGCCGGCCGCCGGTGGGCCTCGTCCGGGCCGTCTCGTCGATCACTCATGTCCTAGGGCTCTCCTGCGTCGGCTGCGGTGCGTCGGCTGCGGTGGCACTGCTGTCTTCGGGGGACGACGCCCGGCCGGATGCCGGACCCCGGGGCGGACCCTGGTCCGCGGGCGGACGGTGGGCGGCCGCCGGGGGCGGCCGGTGCGAGGGTGCTTCGGTCAGTTCGGCCGTGAACTGGGCCCCGGACAGCAGGGCGAGGTTCGACAGCCACAGCCAGATCAGGAAGACGACGACGCCGGCGAGGGAGCCGTAGAGCCGGCTGTAGGCGCTGAAGACGGACGCGTAGAAGGCGAAGCCCGCCGACACGGTCAGCCACAGGGCCGCCGCCAGGAGCCCGCCCGGCAGGCTGTGCGCGCGGCGGCGGGCGGCGGGCGGTCCGGTGCGGAACAGGACGACGACGAGCAGGGCCACCAGGCACAGCAGCATCGGCCAGCGCAGCAGGCTCCAGGCCCAGGTCACGGTGGTGTCGAGACCGAGGAGGCGGCCCGCGCTCTCGGCGACGGGGCCGGTCACGAGCAGCAGGAGCGCGCTGAGCGCGAGCAGACCCAGCAGCGCGAGCGCGGTCAGCACGATGCGGTGGGCCGTGCGCCAGGCAGACCGCCGGTCCTCGGTGTGGTGCATGCGGTGCAGGGCGCGGCGGAAGACGGCCAGGTAGCTGGAGGCCGACCACAGGGCGCTCGCCGCGCCCACGAACAGCACGGTCCAGGCCGCCGAACTCGGCCTCAGCATCCGGGCCAGCAGTTCGTGCAGGGAGGACCCCGACTCGGCGGGCGCGTAGGCGGTGACGTGGGCTATGAAGTTTCTCGCCGTGCCCGGGCTGACGAGGCCGAAGGAGATCACCGTGACCAGCAGCGCGGGCAGCACGGCGAGGATGGCGTAGTAGGTGAGGGCGGCGGCATAGTCGGAGATGTCGTCGCGCCACATGGACGCCGGGGTGCGGCGGAGGGCGGGCCACCACGCGGCGGGCGTGGCCGGGCGGTGACCGGCCGGGTGCCTCGGCCGGCGTGTACGGCCGCCGGACACGGCGTGCGGCTCAGCGGACATGCTCCTCCACCTCGGCCCTCGACGTCGTGGCCGGCGTTCGGGCGGCCGACACGGCCGCCACGTGATGACGGCAGCGGACGGCGTCACCGTCCGCTGCCGCGCCTCGCTCCCGGCGGTGTCCCCCCGTGGGCCGGGGACCGGGGGGCGGGGCGGGGGTCAGCCGAGTTCGGCGCCGCGCGAGGCGGCGTCCGTCTCGGTCGAGACACCGGACGTGGCCAGCTTGCCGCCCGCGCTCTCCAGGTGTGCCCGGACGAACCACTGGAACTGCTCGAGGTCACGCAGCTGCTCGATGAGCAGGTCCTCCGTGGCCGGGTCGACCTCGCCGGCCTCCTTGACGGCCGCACGGACATCCGTGATCACACCCGTGTAGACCAGGTCCAGGGCGCCCAGGTGGGCGATGGCGTCGGCCCGGCCGATGGAGTAGTCCTGCCAGGTCCGCTCGCTGACGAGCGCGCCGGGCGTGCCCTGGGCCACGCCACCGAGCGCGGCGATGCGTTCGGCGACGTCGTCGGCCATCTCACGCACTCGGTCGACCTGGGGATCGATCATCTCGTGGACGGCGATGAAGTGGGGGCCCACGACGTTCCAGTGCACGTGCTTGAGCGTGAGGTGCAGGTCGTTCAGTGCGTGCAGGCGCGTACGGAGCACTCCGATGAGCCGGCCGGCGGCCTCCAGTTCGATGCCGGGAACGGTGTACTGCGGAGTGAGGTCCTGTGCCATGAGTTCTCATACCTTCCGTGTTGCATCGCTGGCCCTGGGGCCTGTCTGACACCCGTCTGCCGCGCGACGCCATGCACGCTCCCTCGGCGTGCGGCCGCCCTGCGGGCGACGACGGGAATTGTCGGACAGGCCCTAGCACTGGTGCCCCGAGATACCGTCGGCAGACACGCTCCCCGATGATCAGGGACCGTTCGGGCCAGTGACGCGCGACACGCGTGGGGCGCCTGTGAGGTGCGCACGTCCAGCGTCCCGCTCGGCGCCAAGCTCGGGGGCGTGCACGACGACCGAGCGAGGAGACCCCCGTGAACGCTGCGACACCGTCTTCCGGCTGCCGGCCCCGTGCGGTCGCGGCCATGTCCGCGGACGCCGCCGCGGCCGTCCTCGACCCGCCGTCGCTGCGTACCCTGCGGGCGGTCTGCGACCTGGCCCCGCTCCCCGCGCTGGACGACTTCGGCACGCCGCGCGCCCGGTCGCTGCTCGCCGAGGCCGATCTGCTGGTCACCGGCTGGGGCTGTCCGCCGCTCGACGCGGCGGTGCTGGACGCGGCGCCCCGGCTGCGGGCCGCGGTGCACACCGCGGGCAGCGTGCGCGGGCATGTCACCGAGGCGTGCTGGCGGCGCGGTCTGGAGGTCTCCTCCGCGGCCGCCGCCAATGCCCTGCCCGTGGCCGAGTACACCCTCGGCATGATCCTGCTGACCGGCAAGCACGTCCTGGAACGGGCGCGCGACTACCGTGCCTCCCGTGCCCGGGAGGACTGGTCGCGCACGCCCCGCACCGTCGGCAACTACCACCGCACCGTGGGCATCGTGTCCGCGTCGCTGGTCGGGCGCCGGGTCGTGGAGCTGCTGCGCCCGCACGACGTGGACGTGCTGCTGTACGACCCGTACGTCACCGACGAGGAGGCGGCGCGCCTGGGGGTGCGCCGGGTGGGGCTGCCGGAGCTGTTCGCGCGGTGCGACACCGTCAGCGTGCACACCCCGCTGCTCCCGGCGACCCGGGGCCTGGTGGACCGCTCGCTGATCGAGGCGATGCCCGCCGGCGCGGTGCTCATCAACACCGCCCGCGGTGCGGTCGTCGACCAGGGTGCGCTGACCGACGCCGTCCTCGCAGGGCGCATCCGTGCCGTGCTCGACGTCACCGACCCCGAGGTGCTGCCGCCGGAGCACCCGCTGTGGAGCTGCGACGACGTGCTGCTCACCCCGCACCTCGCCGGCTCCCAGGGCAACGAGTGGCGGCGCCTGGCCGGCCTGGCGGCCGCGGAGGTGGCGCGCTGGGCGTCCGGAGAAGGCTTTCTGCATCCCGTACTACGGGACAGGCTGGCCTTCACGGCCTGATCCTGCCGTTCGACTTCCCGCCGGGGACCGCGGGCTGAGCCCCCGCACCGGCCCCGCCCCCGGGCCGGGCGGCCGGGCAACGGTGGCGGACGGGGTCCCGGCCGGCGGAGCGCACCCGGCGGCGCCCCGCCCTACCGTGCCCGGCCGCGCGCGTTCCGGCAGCCGGCGGTGCGGACCTCCGTCCCGGCTCGGGGAAACACGGGACGGAGGCCCTGAGTCCATTCCGCCCCGCCTCCGGCCCGGGGCGCAACCGGACGGACACGGACGTGGCTGCCGCGGGCTCCGCCCGGAGTACCGGAGGCGCACGGCGGCGAGGACACGGCGCCGCGGTACGCGGACCCCGCGGACGGCAGCCCGTGCGCGGCCTCCTCGGCATGTGCCCCTCGCGGAGAGAGCGGCACCTCCGGCCCGGGCGGCCGGCGCGGCCGGTTCACCCGTTGCGGGCCGTGCTGCCGCGCCGTGCTGCCGCCCGGCCTGGCGCGAGGCGCGCCGGCAGCCGGTCCCGGAGCGGAGAGAGGCGCGGTCGCGGAGCCGCCGGGCCCGGTCGACGGCACGGTGATCCGTCCGCGGGGACCGGCGGGGACCGTTCGGCCCTGTGCGCGGTGCCGGGTCCGCGCACACCCTGGCTTCATACGGACGGGATCCGCAGGGCGACCGAGAGGAGCCGGCGCGATGAGGCACCGCAGCGTGAGTGACCTGATGACGCCGACCGCCGTGAGCGTCCAGCGAGGCACCGCGCTCAAGGAGGTAGTGCGGCTCCTGGAGGAGTACGACATCACGGCCGTGCCGGTCGTCGACGACGGCCGTCCCGTGGGTGTGGTCTCCGAGGCCGACCTGATGCGCCGGCAGACGGGCGGCGGGGCCGTGAGGGTGGCCGAGGACCTGATGACGAGCCCCGCGATCGTCGCCGAGCCGGACTGGAACGTGATCCGGGCGGCGCGGACGATGGAGAGGCACCACATCAAGCGGCTGCCGGTGGTGGACGGCCTGGGCCGGTTGATCGGCGTGATCAGCCGCAGCGACCTGGTGCAACTGTGGCTGCGCCGGGACCGGGCGATCCAGGAGGAGATCCTGGAGGAGATCATCGTCGGCACGCTCGGCCTGCCGCCGTCCGCCGTGACGGTGCAGGTCGATGACGGCACGGTCACGCTGAGCGGCACCGTGACCAGCAGCAGTCTCGTGCCGGTCGTGGTGCGGCTGTGTGAGGGCGTCGACGGCGTCGTCGAGGTGGTCGACCGGCTGGGCTTCCACCGGGACGACACCGTCGTGGCATCGGCCGGGTCCGACGGCTCCCGCCCCGGGCCGGGGACGCCGAGGTGAGGACCGCCGCCGAGGGAGCCGCCGTATGAAGGTGTCCGACATGATGAGCGCGCCGGCGGTCTGCGTCACGCCCGGGACCTCGCTGGCGGAGGTGGCGGGCCGGCTGGCCGGCGACGGCGTCGGTTCCGTGCTGGTCGTCGAGGAGGGGACGCTGCGCGGCATCATCACCGACCGCGACCTCGCTCTGCGCGGGCTGGGAGCCGGCGCGGGGGCGCGGGCCGACGCGGTGATGTCGCCGGACGTCGTCACGGTGCGCGCGTCCGACGACGTGCACGTGGCCTACCGCGCGTTCCGCAGGTGCGGGGTGCGCCGTCTGCCCGTGGTGGACGACGGCCGGGCGGTCGGCGTGCTGACGGTGGACGACGTGCTCCTGGACGTTTTCCAGCGGCTGGCGGACCTCCTGGGGCCGGTGGCCTGGAGCGTGCTGGAGGAACCGCCCGGCCCCCCGTCGGCGCCGGTGCGGCCGGGCGCACGGCCCTCCGGCCCGTCCCCGGCCGCCTCGGAGTCGGAGGCGGCACGGCGCGAGAGCGGCGTCTGAGCGCGGCTGCCGCACGGGTCGAGCCGGGTACGCGACGGTGCCCCCGCCTGACGGGTCGCCGACGCGCCACGGTCACGGCACCTCGGCGCGTCGTGGCGCCGTCCTCGCAGGTCCGGCACGCGGTGGGTCCCCGACCGTGCTGCCCACCGCGTCGGACTTCCGGCCCGGCCTCGTCCGACCGGTACGACCTCCGACCGGCATGACGCCCGACCGGCGCTGCGCCCAACCAGCACGGCCCCGACCGGCACGACGCCCAACCGGCGCTGCGCCCAACCAGCGCGACTCCCAACCGGGACGACCGCCGCCCGGCGTGACGCCCGGCCGACGCAACGCCCGACAGGGGGATGGGCCCGCGGCGCTTCCCCGGCGCTCCGCAGCGGTTTCCCCGGGCGGCGAAGCCGGCCGGTGCGGCCGTGCGGGACGGCCGTGCGGGACGGCCGGCTCACCCCGGGTCGCCGGGTCCCGGCGACCCGGCGGGCAGCGGCACGCTCCAGCGCAGAACGGTGCCGCAGGGCTGCCCGCGGGTGACGACGAAGCTGCCGCCGAGTTCCTCGGCCCGGCTGCGCAGGTTGGCCAGTCCGCTGCGCCGCGTCACGGCGGGGTCGACCCCGCAGCCGTCGTCGGCCACGACCAGCCGCAGCACACCGTCCCGCACGTCGACGTCGATCCGGACCGAGCCCGCGTCGGCGTGCCGGGCGGTGTTGGAGAGCGCCTCGCGCAGCACGGCCAGGAGGTGCTCGGCGTGCGTCGCGGGCACCTCGGTGTCCAGCAGACCGGTCATGCGCAGCGCCGGGCTGAAGCCCAGCGTCTGCGTCGCCGTGTCCGCCAGGGCCACCAGCTGGCCGCGCAGCCCGGTGCCGCGGTCCGGGCCGTCGCGGTGCCGCAGACCGAAGATGGTGGTGCGGATGACCTTGATGGTGTCGTCCAGGTCGTCCACGACCCGCTGGATCCGCACCACCGTCTCGGGCCGGTCGGCAACGCGTCCGAGGGCGGCCTGGAGGGTCAGCCCGTCGGCGAAGAGACGCTGGATGACCAGGTCGTGCAGGTCGCGGGCGATGCGATCGCGGTCGCCCGCCAGCGCGAGCTGTTCGGCGTGCTGCCGGTGCTCGGCCACCTGGAGCGCCAGGGCGACCTGGTCGGCGAACGTGCGCACCATCTCCAGGACGGTGTCGTTGAAAGGGGGACTGCCCGGCGCGTCGGCGACCTGCAGGACGCCGCGCACCCTCTCCCGGCCGCCGACGGGCACGAAGAAGCCCGGGCCGAGCGGGACGACCGAGGCGCTGCCACCGGAGGACCGGGAGTCTGCGCTGAGGTCGTCGCTGCTGATGGTCTCGCCCGTCGCGAACACCTTCGCCGCCAGCGTGGTCGGGGACAGCGCCAGGCCCCGCACCAGAGATGCCGCCTCGCCCGCGGCCGTCTCCACCACCAGGTCACCGCTGTCCCCCACCGGCAGGGCGAGCGTCACCAGGTCCGCGCCGGTCATCTCCCGTACGGTGTCGGCCAGCGAGCGCAGCGTCTGCGCGGGGGGCTCTCCGGACAGCAGTGCCCGGGTCAGGTCGGCGCCCGCGGTCAGCCGGCGCTCGCGGTGCCGGCTCTCCTCGTACAGGCGCGCGTTGTCGACGGCGACGCCGGCGGCCGCGGCCAGGCTGCGCAGCACCGACTCGTCGTCCTCGTCGAAGGGCCGCCCGCCCCGCTTGTCGGTCAGGTACAGGTTGCCGAAGATCCTGTCCCCGACCTGGACGGGAGTGCCGAGGAAGCCGCGCATGGGCGGGTGCCCGGCGGGGAAGCCCACCGCCTCCGCGTGGGCACCGAGGTCGTTCAGGCGCAGCGAGCGGGGCTCGCGGATCAGCAGGCCGAGGATGCCGTGGCCCTCCGGGTAGTGGCCGATCCGCGCGATGGTCTCCGCGTCCATGCCGACGGTGACGAACTGCTTGATGCGCCCCTCCTCGCCGAGGACGCCGAGCGCGCCGTAGCGGGCGTCCACGAGATCGACCGCGGACTGCACGATGCGCAGCAGCAGGTCCTCCAGCCGGAGGTTGCTGCCGATGGCCACGACCGCGTCCAGCAGCGTCTGCATCCGGTCCCGGCGGCCGCGCACGCGCTCGACGTGCTCCTGCAACTCGCTGAGCAGCGCGTCCATTCGCAGGCAGGGAGCGGTGCCTTCGCCCCCCGTGCCCGGTCGGTCATTCACCGCGACCGTCCTCGCCTTCTGGCTTCGTCACATGTCGACGACACGCCGCACGGCCTTACAGAACACGACACCATGGTGCCGCGAACGCGGCAAACCCGCCGCACGGCGGGCCGGCCGGATGTTCCCGGCCGCCGCGGTCCCCCCGGGCGCGGGGAGGCGGCGTTCCCCTTCCGTGCGGCGGCCCGGCCGCCATGGGTCCGCGTCCCTCCCGCCGACGCCCCGAGCGTGGGTGATCACGACCCGTCTTCCCGAGACGCGCCGCCCCGGTTACCGCGCACATCACCACCCAACGTGTGTTATTCATCCATGCACACACCTTCGCGGCGCACTCTGCTCAGTGCCTCGATGGCGGCCGCCGGCTCGGGAGCCCTGGCCGCCTGCTCCGGGGCCGACTCGCCCTCGCGTCCCGGTGCCGGGTCACGCTCGCACCCGAGGGCCGCCCCAGGTGTCGGTCGCGGCCCCTTCGTCCCCGAGGGCCCGAAGGGGTACGTGAACCCGTTCGACCCCGAGGTGATCGCCGCCGAGCGGAAACGTGGTTCGGGTCCGGTGCGCAAGGTCCGGTTGACCGCCGCCGAGGGCTCCTTCGACCTGGGCGGGCGGACGGTCAGGTCCTGGGGGTACGGCGACTCGCTGCCCGGCAAGGAGGTCCGGGTCACCGCGGGGGACATCCTCGACCTGACGCTCGCCAACCACCTGCCCGCAGCCACGACGCTGCACTCGCACGGCGTCCGCCTGCGCTGCGACATGGACGGCGTTCCGGGTCTCACCCAGCACGACATCCGGCCCGGCGCCGACTTCCGGTACCGCTTCGCCGTGGCACACCCGGGCACGTACTGGCTGCACTCCCACTCCGGCATGCAGCTCGACCGCGGTCTGTACGCCCCGCTGATCGTGGACGACCCCAGGGAGCCGCTGTCCTACGACAAGGAGTGGGTCGTCGTGCTCGACGACTGGCTGGACGGCGTGGACGGCTCCACCCCGGACGAGGTGCTCGTGCAGCTGCGCAAGGGCAGGCCCGCGCCCATGTACATGGGCGGGGCTCCGGGCGAGGCCGCCGGAGGCGACGGCTCCGGCCATGGCACGGCCGGTGGGCACGGGCCGGCCGGGAAGCGGTCCCGGGGCGGCCCGTCCCGCGTGCTGCAGCACTCCCGCAGCGACATCCTGCAGAGCCACGGCGGGCACGTCGACTTTCCGTACTATCTGGCCAACGGCCGGCTGCCGAAGGCTCCGTCGGTGTTCCGGGCCCGCCCCGGCGACCGCATCCGGCTGCGGATCATCAACGCGGGGGCCGAGACCCCTTTCCGCGTGGCGCTGGGCGGCCACCAGATGACCGTGACCCACACGGACGGCTACCCGGTCGAGCACAGCACCACGGACGCGCTGATCATCGGCATGGCCGAACGCTACGACGTACTGGTCACCGCCCAGGACGGGGTCTTCCCACTGGTCGCCCTCGCCGAGGGCAAGCGGGGACAGGCGGTGGCGGTGCTGCGTACCGGCGGCAAGGAGGACCTTCCCGGGCCCTCGGTGCGCCCGGAGGAGCTCGACGGCCGCATCGTGCCGGCCCGGCGACTGGTGCCGCACGAGTCCGTGGCCCTGCGCGAGGACGAGCCGGACCGTGAGCTGCGGATCAGGCTGACCGGCAACATGAAGAACTACGACTGGGGCTTCGACCACCAGCCGTACTCGGTGAAGCAGCGCCACCCCGTCCGTCAGGGTGAGCGGATCCGGGTGACGCTGATCAACGCCACCGACATGTGGCACCCGATGCACCTGCACGGCCACACCTTCGCCATGACCGGCCTCGACGCGTCCGGCGCCCGCAAGGACACCGCGATCGTCCTGCCGCACCGCAAGCTGGTGATCGACTTCCGCGCCGACAATCCGGGGTTGTGGATGCTGCACTGCCACAACCAGTACCACTCCGAGTCGGGCATGATGACGATCCTCGGCTACCGCAAGTGACGAGCGGCCGCCGGGCCGCCGCCGCGTCTGCCGACGCCTGCGGCCGCGGCGCGGTCCGCGTTCACCGGAACACCGTGACGCCGTGACGCCGTGACGCCGTGGGCCCCGGTACGGCGGCGGTGCGGCCGGTCACCCCGTCGGCGGGTGCCGGCGCGCGGACGCGCTGCGGGTCCCCGATGCTGGCCGGGGGACGACCGCCGTCCGCGGGTGCCCGGTGCGGGGTGGGACCCCGCGGACCTGACTCCCGGAAGGGCGCTGCGGTGATGAGGCTCGTCGTCGATCTCAACCGGTGCCAGGGTTACGCCCAGTGCGCCTTCCTCGCGCCCGACGTGTTCGTGATGCACGGCGAGGAGTCACTGGTCTACAACCCCGGGCCGGACCCGGGACAGCGGGAGAAGGTGGCACGTGCCGTCGCCGCCTGCCCGGTGGGCGCCATTACGGCCGACGGGCCCGGCACCCCGCGGGGCAGGTCCGGGGAGCAGGCACGGGAGACGCCCGATGCCTCCTGAGGACTTCCACGCATGGCTCCGCCGGGAGGGCCGGATCGTCATCGTGGGGGCCTCGCTGGCCGGTCTGCGGGCCGCGGAGACGCTGCGCGCCGAGGGCTTCACCGGTTCCCTCATGCTGGTCGGCGACGAGCCTCACGAACCGTACGACCGGCCGCCGCTGTCCAAGGCGGTCCTGCTGGGCAGGGCACGGCCGGACCGGACGGAGCTGCCGAGGCGCCGGGAGATCGACGCCACCTGGCGTCTGGGGGTGGCGGCGACCGGGCTGGACATGACCGCCGGGCGGGTCCGGCTGGCCGACGGCGACGAGGTGCCCTACGACCGGCTGCTGATCGCGACCGGTGTCCGCGCACGGCCATGGCCGCAGGAGGGGGAGGCCCAGCTCGACGGGGTGTTCGTGCTGCGGACCCGGGACGACGCGGTTCGCCTGCACCGGCGGTTGCGGGCGTCACCGCGCCGGGTGTTCGTGATCGGCGCCGGGTTCACGGGTTCGGAGATCGCGTCGGCCTGCCGGTACCGGGACGTCCCGGTCACCGTGGCGGAGCGGGCGGGCGCGCCCCTGGTGGGCGCCCTCGGCGGGGTGATCGGCGCGGTGGCCGCCGACCTGCACCGGGACAACGAGGTCGACCTGCGCACCGGTGTGACGGTGGCCGGGCTGGAGGGGGACGCGGCGGGCCGGGTGCGGGCCGCTCATCTGTCCGACGGCGCCGTCGTGGACACGGACGTCGTGGTGGTGTCGCTGGGCGCCATCCGCAACACCGACTGGCTGGCCGGCTCCGGGCTGGGGGCCGGCCCCCGCGGCATCGCGTGCGACGCGGGATGCCGGGCCTTCGACTTCCGGGGCATCGTCACCGACGACGTCTACGTCGCGGGCGACGTCGCCCGGTCCCCGCACGCGCTGTTCGGCTATCAGTTCCTGTCCCTGGAGCACTGGGGCAACGCGGTGGCCCAGGCCGAGGTGGCGGCGCACAACATGATCAGCCCCAGCGCGGAGCGCCGCCCGCACCTGTGGATGCCGGCGTTCTGGTCGTCGCAGTTCGGCGTGAACATCAAGTCCGTGGGGGTGCCGTCCATGGGCGACCACATCATGATCACGCAGGGGTCGCTCGCCGAGCGCCGGTTCGTCGGCGTCTACGGCTACCAGGGGCGGGTGGTCGCGGCGGTGAGCTTCGACAGCGCGCGGTGGCTGGAGTTCTACCAGCGGCTGATCGAGACGGGGGCGCCGTTCCCGGTGGAGTTCCCGACGGTGGACCGGCGGCCGGAGGGCCGGCGGCCGGTCCCGGCGGACTTCCCCGACCCGTCCCTGCCGACGCACGGCCCCACCGTGACGCTCAGCGGCTACTCACCGGCCGACCGGCGCCTGGTGTTCACGCCGGCCCGCGCCTGACCGGGCGCCGCCCGCCCGCGCCGCCCCACGACCTCCACGCCCGAAGGACGCCTCATGACGGACGCCCCGCTTGTGCACCGGATCACCGACTACGCCCACCGCGCGAACCCGTACCCGCTGTACACGGAACTCCGCCGGACCCCGGTGCTGCACGAGGAGGAGGGCGGCCCGTACGTCGTCAGCTCGTACTGGGACATCGAGAGCCTGCTCCACGATCCGCGGATCAGCTCCGACGCCGCGAACCTGGCCGAGCCGGACGACGACGAGCTCGCGGGGGCACAGGAGACGGGCCTGCCGCCGAGCTTCATCCGCCTGGACCCTCCCGAGCACGACCGGCTGCGGCGGATCGCCAACCGCTCCTTCGGCCCGCCGCACCGGCCGCACCGGATCGACGCGATGCGCGGCGAACTGAGCGGGATCGTCTCCGGCCTGATCGACGGTCTCGGCGACGCCCGGCAGATCGACGTGGTCGACGGGTTCGCGTATCCGTTCCCCGTGACCGTCATCTGCCGGCTGCTGGGAGTGCCGCGCGAGGACGAGCCGCGCTTCCGCGGCTGGGTCGACCCGATCGTCGCCGGCCTGGATCCGGACACCCGCAGGGAAGGGGGCGCCGGCGCCGGGCGCGCCGCGCAGGAGGCGCGGATGCAGCTCGGCATGTACCTGGTCGGTCTGATCGAGCGGCGCGGCCGGGAACCCGGGGAGGACCTGCTGTCGGACCTGACGGTGAGCCACGGGCCGGACGGTCCGATGTCGGTCATGGAGGTGCTCAGCACCGCGGTGCTGCTGCTGATCGCCGGCCACGAGACGACGGTCAACCTCATCACCAACGGCATGCTGACCCTGCTGCGCCACCCGGACATGCTCCAGCGGCTGCGCGAGGAACCGGGATGGGCCGTCGACGTCGTGGAGGAGCTGCTCCGTTACGAGCCGCCGGTGCAGCTTCTGCCGCAGCGCACCTGCATCGCCGACATCGAGGTGCACGGGGTGACGATTCCGAAGGGTTCGAGGATCTGGCTCGTCCTCGCCGCGGGCAACAGGGACCCGGAGCGCTTCCGGGACCCCGACCGCTTCGACCCCGACCGGGAGGATCTGCAGCACCTCGGGTTCGGCGGCGGCGTCCACAGCTGCTTCGGAGCGCCGCTGGCCCGGCTGGAGGCGCAGATCGCGCTGTCGGAGCTGGCCCGCCGTCTCGTAAGTCCCCGCCTGTTCGAGGACCCGCCGCCCTACCGGCGCAACGCGGTCCTGCGGGGCCCGCGCCATCTGAACGTCGCCGTCGACGGGATCCTCCCGTGAGGCCGGGTCCTCGCCGCCGGCGGGATGCGCCCGTGACCTGTTTCCCGGCTCCGCCCGGACTCGCCCGTGGCCTGTTCGTCGGCCTCGACGGCTCCCGTGTCCGCGGCACCCGCCTGCCACAGCAAGCGGAGCGTTCATGACCCAAAGTAGTGATAGACATCTCACGAAAATCGGACAAAATGGACGCACCCCCACTGCAACTTCTGAGGAGCCGCCCCCTATGGCGCACGGAGCCCGTCACAGCCCCACCCCGCCGCCCCACGCCGACCTCGGTCCGGCTCGCGACTGCGAGCAGTGCCTCGGCTGGGGAACCGTGATCACCCACGACGGTCACCACGAACTCTGCAGCACCTGCCAGTCGCAGAACGACGACGAGGATGCCCACTCCGCCGCACGAGTGGTGCGTCCCCCGACATGGTCGTAGCGTCGGTACAGGTTCGCTCGTCGTCAGCGGGAGGACGGTACGCCCATGGGTGCACACACAGTGAGAGCAGCGGTGATGGTCTGTACCGCCGCGTCGCTCGCGACGCTGACGGGAACGGCGACCGCCGCGCCGGCGGTGACCGGGTCGGACCCGGGCGCCGTGACCCGGCAGCAGTCCCTGCGACCGGTGCTCGTCGACTGCTTCTGGCACCCGCGGCAGCGTCCCGACGGCTTCATCCTCGCCTGCGGTGACGGCAACAGCCGGCTGGAATCGCTCAGTTGGTCGCACTGGAGCCGGAACTCGGCGACGGCCAGGGGCGTCAACATGGTCAACGACTGCGTGCCGTACTGCGCGGTGGGCACGTTTCACGCGTACCAGGTCGTCGTGCGGCTCGACAGCCCGAAACCCTGGAAGAAGCACCCCTCGCTGCAGCACTTCACACGCATCAGCCTGGCCTACCCGGACGGCAGGCCGGACGGCTTCGAGCGCGTCATGATCATCCAGCTGTGGGACTGATCCAGCCCCGCTTCACCCCGACGCCCCCCGGGGCCCGCGCAGCCCCACGGCCGCACGGGCCCTGAGGCGTTCCGCCGGGCCCGGGCCTCTGAACGCGCGGCGGCACCGGAGGGCGCCCCCGGGACGCCGGCACCCGGGCGGTTCCCGGCGCCTCATGGCCGGGTGGGCGCGTTTCTGCTCCCGATTGTCGCGATGTCGCTGACGATGGCCGTGAAGCGTTGCCCATCTGATCAGGAACTCTCGTATAGTGACGGCGAGTTGAGCCCCACGTGTCACGTCCCATCAACCCCGGACCTGTGTGTCCGGGACCGGACCGATGGCCTCCCGCGACGAGGGCGGCCGCCCTAGGACCCGATTGATGACCGCGCCCACGCATCACGGCGAGCGACCCACCGTCCGCACCGTCGCCCCCCTTCCCGTACTCACCGCCGTCCTCGCGGCGGCGGCGGTCGCGGCGGCGGTCGCCGCGGCTCCCACGGCGATGCGGATTCCGCTCCTGTGGGGCGCGGGTGGCGGCGCCCTGGCGCTGTGTGCGGCCGTCACCTGGGCGGTGCACGCCAGTCAGACGGCCCGCGTTGCACGCCGCCGGCTGGAGGCGGCGGCCGACGACGCCGGCCGGCTGGCGCGGGAGCGGGCCAGGGACGCCGAGGAGGCCCGCCGGGAGCAGCAGCGTCTGATCGACGAACTGGCCCGGCAGCGAGCTGAGTTCGCCGACGCACTCGCCCAGGAGAAGGACCGTCTGCAGAGCGGGAGCGACCGCCTCGCCCGCGACAACGCCCGTCTCACCGAGCAGCTGCGGCAGGCCGCCCGCGAGCGCGCGACGGCGATCTCCGCGACCTCCAACGCGGCGGCGCGCCTGCAGGCCCTGGCCACCGCGACGCTCGCTGACCTGAGGTCCATGGAGGAACGTCACTCCGACGAGGACGTCCTCGCGGACCTGCTGCACCTCGACCACCGCACCGCCCAGGCCGGCCGGCTGGCCGACTCCGTCGCCGTCCTCACGGGCGCCCGCTCGGGCCGCCGCTGGGCCCGCCCCATCGCGATGGAGTCGATCCTGCGCGGCGCGATGGGCCGTATCAGCGGCTACCAGCGGGTGCGCGTCCACGCGACGAGCGAGAGCGCCGTCGCCGGCCACGCGGCCGAGGGCGTGATGCACGCGCTCGCCGAACTCCTCGACAACGCCGCCAACTTCTCGCCCCCGACGGCCGAGGTCCACGTCTACGTCGAGGAGGTGCCGGCCGGCGTCATCGTGTCCGTCGAGGACAGCGGGCTGGTCATGAGCGACGTGCAGCTGCGGCGGGCCGAGCAGGCCGTCTCGGGCGACACCTCGGGGCTCGGCGGCCTCACCGGCACCCGGCTGGGTCTGTCCGTGGTCGGCCGGCTGGCCAGGAAGTACGGACTGAAGGTCTCCTTCCGCCCGTCCGCGCGCGGCGGCACCGGCGTACTGATGCTCATCCCGCAGGACATTCTCACCAGCCCGGCCGCCCCCGAGCGGCCCACGCAGGGCCTGCCCCGTCCGGCGGCCGGGCAGCCTCCGGCGGCCCGCGCACCCCACCTCGACGCCGCCCCCGTCCACGAGGCGGCCGCCGACGACGCGGACGAGCGCCCCGCGGGCCTGCCCAGGCGGCGCCGCGGACGCACCCTGGCGCAGGCCGAGCGGGCACGGTCCACGGCCGGCTCCGCCGAGGCGCGCGCCACTCCCGTCCCCGAGGACGCCAGGGCAAGGGCCGCCCGCTTCAGCAGTTTCCGCGAGGCGGTCCGCACCTCCGCCCAGCACCAGGCGACCGGGCAGGCCCCGGTTCCGCGTCCCGGCACGGAACGCGAGGCACACAGCGCGTCCGAGCAGCCGGGCACCACCTCCGGCACCCCCACTCATCCGTCCGCGCACCCGGAAGGCGACACCACTTCATGACCGGCACCACTGCCGACGAGAAGCTCACCTGGCTCATCGAGGGGCTCCTGGAGCGCACCCCGGGCGCACGGCACGCTCTCGTCCTGTCCCGCGACGGGCTGAAGCTGTGCCGCACCCCCGAACTGACCGTCGACCAGGCCGACCAGCTCGCCGCCATCGCCGCCGGCATCCAGTCGCTGTCGCACGGGGCGTCCGTGGAGTTCGGCGACGGCAGCGGAGGCGTGCGCTCGGCTATGACGGAGTTCTACGGAGGCGTGCTGTTCATCGTCGAGGCAGGTGACGGCGCGCACCTGGCGGTCGTCACCGCCGAGGACGCCGACGCCGGGCTCGTCGGGCACAACATGAGCGAACTCGTGGAGCAGATCGGCGAGCACCTCACCGCGCAGCCCCGGACGTCATGAGCCGTCCCGGCAGGGACGACGCTCCCGACCGCCTCTACACCATCACCGGCGGGCGCAGCAGTTCCGGTCCCGACAACCCCTTCGACCTGGTGACGCTCGTCGTCGCCGAGTCGGGACCCACGCCCGGGATGCAGTCGGAGCACGCGGACATCCTGCGCATCGCCGAGCTCCCGACGGCCGTGGTCGAGATCGCCGCCGAGCTGAGTCTGCCCGTGAGCATCACCAAGGTCCTGCTGTGCGACCTCCTCGCGGCGGGCCGCGTCAGCGCCCGCCATCCGCGCAGGGCAGCCGTCCCCGACCCCGACATCCTGGAGCAGGTGCTCGTTGGACTCCGCAATCTCTGACGCGCGCACCCCGCTGGGTGCCTCCGCCGACAACGGCCTGAAGATCGTGGTGGTCGGCGGCTTCGGCGTCGGCAAGACCACGCTGGTCCGTTCGGTGAGCGAGATCCGTCCCCTCAACACCGAGGAGACGATGACCCAGGCGGGCGCGACGGTCGACGACGTCAGCCAGGTGCGCGGCAAGACCGGCACCACCGTGGCCTTCGACTTCGGCCGCATCACGCTCGACGCGCGCAACGTGCTGTACCTGTTCGGCGCGCCCGGCCAGGAGCGCTTCTGGTTCCTGTGGGACCGGCTGTTCTCCGGCACCCTCGGCGCAGTGGTCCTGGTCGACACCCGGCGCATCGACGACTCGTGGTACGCCATCGACCGCCTCGAACACCACGGCACGCCCTTCGTCGTGGCGTGCAACGACTTCGGCGGTCCCGCGTACGCCCCCGGCGACGTCCGCGCGGCCCTCGACCTCGACCCGCAGGTGCCGCTGCTGACCTGCGACGCGCGCTCCCGCGAGTCCAGCAAGCAGGTCCTCATCACGCTGGTCCGGCACGTCCGGGACCGGTACGCCGGCCAGGCCGCCCCGGCGGCCCTGCCCCGACAGGAGTTCGTGTGACGTCCGACGCCGTCCCCCTCAGCGGCCCCCGGTTCCAGACCGAACCCGCGCGCCTGTACCGGGAGATGCGCAAGGAGCACGGGGCCGTCACCCCGGTGCTGCTCGACGGCGGCATCCCCGCCTGGCTGGTGCTCGGCTACCGCGAGCTGCACCAGGTCACCGGCGACCCGGTGCTGTTCAGCCGGGACTCCGGTCTGTGGAACCAGTGGGAGAACATCCCCGACGACTGGCCGCTGCTGCCGATGATCGGCCGTCAGCAGCCGTCGATCCTGTACACGGTGGGCGAGCGCCACCGCGAGCGCGCGGCGATGGTCAGCGACGCGCTGGAGGCCGTCGATCCCTCCGAACTGCGCCATCACGCCGAGCGCTTCGCGGACGAGCTGATCGACGCGGTGTGCCTGCGGGCCGAGGCCGACCTCGTCGCCGACTACGCGATGCTGCTGCCGGTGCGGGTGCTCGCCCGGCTCTACGGCTTCTCCGACGAGGAGGGGCCGGGGCTCGTCACCGCGCTCAACGACATGATCGACGGCCGTGAGCGGGCGATCGCGGGCCAGACGCACCTGGCCGCGTCGATGGCGCGGCTGCTCGCCGAACGCAAGGCGCATCCGGCCGACGACGTCGCCTCGCGGATGCTGGCCGACGTCAGCGGCTTCAGCGACGAGGAGATCGCCCAGGACCTGATGGTGATGATGGCGGCGGGTCACCAGCCGACGGCGGACTGGATCGGCAACTCGCTGCGCCTGATGCTGACCGACAGCCGCTTCGCGGCCTCGCTGTTCGGCGGCCGCAACAGCGTGGCCGAGGCCATGAGCGAGGTGCTGTGGGAGGACACGCCCACCCAGAACGTGGCCGGACGCTGGGCCTCCCGCGACACCCGGCTGGGTGATCGCGCCGTCCGCGCCGGCGACCTGCTGCTGCTCGGCCTGCAGGGCGCGAACTCCGATCCCCAGGTCCGCACGCACGGATCCGCGCTCACCGGCGGGAACCACGCGCACTTCTCCTTCGGCCACGGCGAGCACCGCTGTCCGTTCCCGGCCCAGGAGATCGCCGAGGTGATCGCGCGAACCGGCATCGAGGTCGTGCTGGACCGGCTGCCCGACATCGACCTGGCGGTGCCCGCCGGGGCCCTGACCCGCCGCCCCTCGCCCTGGCTGCGGGGGCTGACCGAGTTGCCCGTGCGGTTCACCCCGACCCCTGCCCTGGGAGGCACGTCACGATGACGCCCGGCACCGAACGAACCAGCACCGAAGAAACGTGCGTCGACACCACCCCGATCGTCCTCGACCCCTTCGTCACCGACCTGGACGGCGAGAGCGCCCGGCTGCGCGCGGCCGGCCCGCTGGCCGCCGTCGAACTGCCGGGCGGCGTCGCCGTCTGGGCCGTCACCCGCCACGCCGAGGCCAAGGCACTGCTCACCGATCCGCGGCTGGTCAAGGACATCTCGGTGTGGGGCGCCTGGCAGCGTGGCGAGATACCGCCGGACTGGCCGCTGATCGGCCTGGCCAACCCGGGCCGCTCCATGCTCACCGTGGACGGCGCCGACCACCGCAGGCTGCGGAGCCTGGTGGCCCAGGCGCTCACCCCGCGCCGGGTGGAGCGGATGCGCGAGCGGATCAGCGAGCTCACCGAGGAGCTGCTGGACGGCCTTCCCGCGGACGGGGCGGTCGTGGATCTCAAGGCGGCCTTCGCCTACCCGCTGCCGATGTACGTGGTCGCCGAGCTGATGGGCATCGACGCCTCGCTGCTGCCCCGGTTGAAGGTGCTGTTCGAGAAGTTCTTCTCGACGCAGACGCCGCCCGAAGAGGTCGGCGCCACCCTCGTGGAGCTGGCGCAGATCATGGGCGAGACGGTCGCGGCCAGGCGCGCGCACCCGGGCGACGACCTGACCAGCGCCCTGATCCAGGCGTCCGAGGACGGCGACCGGCTGACCGACGAGGAGATCGTCTCCACGCTCCAGCTCATGGTCGCGGCGGGCCACGAGACGACGATCTCGCTGATCGTCAACGCGGTCGTCAACCTGTCCGCACACCCCGGCCAGCGCGCGCTCGTGCTGTCCGGGCAGGCCGGCTGGCCGGCGGTGATCGAGGAGACGCTGCGCTGGTCGACGCCGACCTCGCACGTGCTGATCCGGTTCGCCACCGACGACGTGCCGGTCGCCGGCAAGGTCATCCCGAAGGGTGACGCGCTGATCGTCTCCTACGGTGCGATAGGCCGCGACGAGCAGGCCCACGGGCCCACCGCCGGGGACTTCGACATCACCCGGGAGACGAGGAACCGCCACATCTCCTTCGGGCACGGCCCGCACGTCTGCCCGGGCGCCGCCCTGTCCCGTCTGGAGGCCGGAGTGGCGCTGCCCGCCCTGTACGCCCGCTTCCCGCGGCTGGAGCTGGCGGTCGCGGCGAAGCAGCTGCGGAACAAGCCGGTGGTGACCCAGAACGACCTTTTCGAGCTGCCCGTGCGGCTGAACCCGTAGGACCGCCCGGACCGCGCGGGGAGGGGACGTCCGTGGACGTCCCCTCCCCGGTCCCAACCGGCCTGCGCGGGAACGGATCCGATAAGCCGTCAGCTCGCGCCGATGAGCTCGGCGAACCGACGGGCCCCGATGTTGCCGCCGGAGACGATGACGCCGACGCGGCCGGGCACCGGGTCGATCCGGTGGGCGAGGAGCGCGGCCAGAGCGGTCGCGCCACTCGGTTCGACAACTATTTTCATGCGCTCGAAGGCGAACCGCATCGCCTCGCGGATCTGGTCGTCGTCGACCAGGGCGACGGCGTCCGCCAGGCGCCGGTTGATGGAGAAGGTCAGCTCCCCGGGTGTGTCGGCGGCCTGACCGTCGGCGATGGTGCGCGGCACGGGGATGGAGACCCGGCGGCCGGCCTCCAGGGACCGCTTGGTGTCGTCGCCGTCCTCCGGTTCCACGCCGATGACGCGCACCCCGGGCAGGAGCCCCTTGGCGGCGACGGCGGTGCCGGCGAGCAGCCCGCCGCCCCCGGCCGGGACGAGCAGGGCGTCCAGCTCGCCGGCCTCCTCAATCAGCTCGAGGGCCGCCGTCCCCTGACCGGCGATCACGTGCGGATGCTCGTACGGCGGGACGAGAGCGAGACCGCGGTCGGCGGCGAGTGCCTCCCCGATGGCGACCCGGTCGCCGGTGTAGCGGTCGTACGTCACGATCTCGGCTCCGTAGCCGGCCGTCGCCTCCTTCTTGGAGGCGGGGGTGTCCTCCGGCATGAGGATCACGGCGCTGGTGCCGAGCTCGCGGGCGGCCAGGGCGACGGCCTGCGCGTGGTTGCCGGAGGAGTAGGCGGCGACGCCCTTGGCCAGCTGCTCCGCGGGCAGGCGTGAGACGGCGTTGTAGGCCCCGCGGAACTTGAACGCCCCGACGCGCTGGAAGTTCTCGCACTTGACGAGGACTTCGGCCCCGACCAGGGCGTCCAGGGTGCGTGAGCGCAGGACGGGCGTCCGGTGCGCCACGCCCTGGAGGCGCGCGGCGGCGTCGCGGACGTCCTCCAGGGTCACGGGCGGGGTGTCGGTCATGCCTGTTCTCCATCCTGGCCGGTGCCGGCGGGCGCGCCGCCGTCCGGACCGGGCACGTCGTTCGTGTCCCTCGTCCTCGCGAGGCGGTCCTGGGCGGACATCCTGTCAGTCCTCCGCACGAGGTCGTTGCGACGCTGCTCCCCCGCGTTCTGCGAGGGAGTGTCCGCGTCGTGGTACACGGAGCCGACCGAAGACGGCCCGGGCCGAGGACGCCGGCTGCCCCAGGACGCGTTCGGGCGGGGTGCACCGGATCCGCTCCAGCTGCTCCTCCACCGTGGGAGCGGGCCCCGGGGGATGCGGGCTGAGGAAGTCGGGCACATAGCCTCCCTCGTCCCGAGCCAGTTCCGACAGCAGGGGCAGTCGCGCCCGCCGGAGTGTGCGCCGGGCGCGAGCGGCCCACGAATCGGCGTCGGGGCCCGGTCTCGCACCCCGGGGCAGCAGCGTCGTGACGACCTCGTGGAGCGGCGAGACGGCGAAGCGGCAGCGGGCGAGCCCGACGGCGTCCACGGTGAGCTCGATCAATGATCCTCCCCCTGCCCGGCCTGGCACTGCTGGTTCCGCGGCCGCCTGTTCGAACGTGCTCGAATCGTGGCACAAACGGTCGCGCCGGCAGGGGTGATTGCCGCACTGTGATCCCCGCAGTCGCCACTGGATCACCACACGAGGGAGACGACATGGCATCACGGAGAAACATCGCGATGGCCCTGACCGCCGCGGCGCTGATCGCCGGCACCGTCACCGCCCCCGCGGCCTTCGCCGGCACCGCCACCGCTCAGGCCTACACCTGCCACTACTCCGAGTCGGGCTACAACGGGTACGCCGGCCATTACAGCGGTATGACGGTGATTCCCAGTTCCACCGGAATGTCGAGTTCGGGCATCGAGGCGCAGTGTCTGCTCAAGAAGGTCGGGTTCGACCCCGGCACGATCGACGGTGTCTTCGGGAGCAAGTCCAAGTCCGCCACGAAGGCTTTCCAGGCCTATGTGAACGACAGGTCCGGGTACACCGTGATGACGGTCGACGGTGTCGTCGGCAGTGTGACCTGGTCCAACCTGCGGTACTACGCGGCGATGTACATATAGCTCGCATGGCCGTCATGGGCCACGGTGCCCGCAGGCGGGAGCATTCGCGCGGCTTTCGCACTCACCCGCTCGCTGGAGCCGCTGTCGTGTGAGCCGGAGGCCGAGGCGGCGGCACGACGCCCGCCCCGCCGTCTCGGCGGCCGGTGTCACCGCTGCGGCCGCGGCGCCCCCACCGTGTGGTCGGGGCGGTTCTCGACCAGGCATCCGGGGCCCGGGTAGATCTCCGTCTCGTGGCCGTCCTCGTACCGCACCCGGTACGGGGGCTCCCCGTTCAGGCCGAGCACCTCGACGACCGTGGCATGGTGCTCCGGCGTTCCCACGGTCCTGCCGGTGAACCGCAGGACGTCGCCCACGTGTACCTGCATGCCCGCTCACTCCTCACATCGCTCCGACCACCCCGTCCCGGTGTGTTCCCTGCCGGCACGGCGGTGTGCGCGTGCCGCGGGACGACGGGCGATCTGTCTTCCGGTTTTCTCGGTTGTCTCCCCCGGGTCCCGGCAGGCCGGCGCCCGGGGGGCTCCTCTCGTTCCGGTCAGGCCGGGCCCGGCCTGGGGTCACCGGCGGCTCCACCCGTACAGCTCGGGGACCCCGGCGCCACCGCCCGCCCGTACGGCTTCCACCACCACCTGGTGCAGGTCGCGGCTGTCTCCCTCGGACAGGCACTGGACCGGACTTCCGGTGAGGGTGAACCACTGTGACGTGCCGCTGTACTGGACCGTCACATCCGCCTGGGTGCCGTGCCAGGTGGTGTGGACGGTCAGGTCGCCGGTCAGGATCCCGGCCTCGTCCGTCCGGACGCCCCCGCGCCCGGCGAACACCCCCGTCGTCGTCCATGATGCCCAGGTCATGCCTCACCGTTCCTCTCCGGGCGCGGCGTCCCGCACTGGCCGCGCGCTGCTCCCCGCGGGTGCGGTCCGCGTACCGGAGGCGGCTCGGGGCTCGGCGCCCCTGCCCCGCGACCGGCACCGCCGGCGCTCCCGGCCCGCCGGTGACGCTTCGCCTCCTCCGCTCGGCGGCACGGCCGGCCTGACCCGCTGACGGTCTCCCTTCGATCGTGCACCAGCGGACCGTGCCGCGCCTGGGCCCAGCGGCCCCGGCCCGGCGGGCCGACCGGTCCAGGTCGAGATGGCTTCGGGCAGGCGGGGATGGGAGGGAACGCACCGGCCGGGCGGCGGAGGGCAGGGAGGGAGCGGGCGCCCGCCGGGTTCGCGGGTCGCGATGAAGCGGAGAAGGGCGAGGAACGGGCGCGGGGAGTTCGTCGTGACGTCACTGCCGGCCCACGGTGACGCGGAGGCCGACCCGAGCCTGCCGCAGGCTCCGCCGGCCGGCCCTCGCCGGGTCCGGTCACCCCCGGTGGGAGGCCCCTGGCCGCCCTCGTGGCACCTCAGCCCCGCGCGGCCGAGGGGACGAACAGGTCGGTCGTGCCGGTCAGTTCCAGGACCCGGCCGACGGTGGGATGAGCGGCCCGGATGGCGACGTCCTTGCCGGACCGCAGCGCCCGCCGGCGCAGTTCGAGCAGGACGTTGAGGCTGGAGCAGTCCCAGAAGGCCACGTCGCGGAGGTCGAGGTCGACCCCTTTACCGGCACGGCGCAGCGCGTCGTCCAGGGTGCGTCCGAGGACGTCCGCGGCGTCCCGGTCGGCCTCCCCGCGGATCGTCACCACCATCCTGTCGCCGTCCGGCCGGCAGCCGAGCGTCAGCGGATAGGGCAGCCCCGCGGTCCCGTCCGCCACAGCGGCCTGCCGGGCCCGCGCCGAAGCCTTGCACGCGGAGCCCTTCGGCATCGCGGCCTTTCCCCAGGACACCCGTCCTCCTCTCCGGTCCCTCGCCACCGCAACATGCTGTGGGATACACGAATTCTATGTCAGGTATCCGGCCCGGCCAAGGGAGGGTGCGCCGACGGGGAGCAGGCCCGTCCCGATCGACCGCTTCCCCGCGTCCGAGCGGCATCCGCGCCGCCCGTTGTCCCGGCCGGGCCCATCGCGTAGGGTCACCCGACATGAACACCGGACCGGCGCCACGCCACACACGGATCGGCGATCCGGTGGAGGGCTGACCGCACGGCGGGGGTGCCCAGTGCACCCCCTCGGTCCGGCACGGGGACCTCCTCACGCTCGCGCACCACGAGTCCCCTTTCCGTGCCGGACCACAGAGCGAGGTCAGCCGTATGACAGTCACGTTCAACCACACCATCATCGCCGCGCAGGACCGCGAGGAGTCGGCCCGCTTCTTCCGCGAACTCCTGGAACTGCCCGCAGCACCGTCCTGGGGCCCCTTCACCAACATCCAGCTCTCCGACGGCGTCCTGCTCCAGTTCGCCGAGCCTCCGGTGGAGATCCAGATGCAGCACTACGCGTTCCTGGTCGACGACGACCTGTTCGAGCGGGCGTACCGGCGGCTGTGCGAGCGCGGTGTCGAGCACTGGGCCGATCCGCAGATGCGGCGCCCGGGCGAGACCAACGACGAGCACGGCGGCCGGGGGGTGTACTTCAAGGACCCCGCCGGTCACGCGATCGAGCTGATCACCCGGCCGTACCTGTAGCCGGGGACGCCCTGCCGGGCGCCCGGAAGGCGGTGCCCGGCCGGGCGGAGCGCGGGGTCGCTGGGCCGTGGCCGGCGCCACCGGCGGCCTGCCACCGGGTGGAACCGGCCCCGGGGAATCCGGCCGGCCGTGGTCCGGGCACTCGGTTCCGCAGGCGGCGGACACGGCAGCGGGGTACGGCGCGCCCAAGCGACGGTGCGAGGAACCGGTCGTGTGGGGGACACTTCGAGACAGACGCACCTCACTGGTGTGCCGAGTGCGGCGGAGCGTTCCGGTACCGGCCGGAACCAGCGCCCGTCGCGGACGAGGAGGCAGGACGTGCAGAGCCCGGAGGCTCACGATGCCTTGGACCGGCCGTCCCAGGTCGACACGGAGCGCGTGCTCTGCGAGTCCCTGGATGCCATCGGTACCGGCGCGTACGTGGTGGACGAGGACGGGCGCATCGCGGCCGCGAACGCCCGGGCGCAGCGCCTGCTGGGCTACCCGCTGGAGGGACTCCTCGGGCAGGACGCGCACGAACTGCTGCACCGCACCCGCCACGGCGAGCACGTGTTGAGGACGCAGTGCGAGATGCGGCACGCCCTCCTGGCGCGGCGCCCGGCGGAGACCGGGGAGCAGTGGCTGGAGCGCGGAGACGGCTCGCTGCTCCGGGTGGCGTGGCTGCAGACCCCGTACCGGGTCGCGGACCGGCCCTCCTGCACCCTGGTGCTCTTCCATTCCCTCGACGAGGCCGGGCCGCTCGGCGCGCCGCAGGAGGACGGCGCGCCGGGGTCGCTCTCCGAGCTGGAACGCCTCGCGCTGCTCGCGGAGACAACCACGCGTCTGGCGTCCACGCTGGACGTCGACGAGGCACTGCGCCGCCTGGTGCGCCTGGTGCTGCCCCGGCTGGCGGACTGGGCGATCGTCGACCTGATCACCGAAGGTGACGAGGTGCGGCGCTCCCTGGTGGTGCAGGCGACCAACGGCGACCTGGTGACCCGGGAGGATCTCCAGGGACCGATGCCGCCCGTGCCCGAGCAGTCGCCGATGCCTCTGTCGCGGGCGCTGCGAGGGGTGGCGTCCACGCTCACGGGTCCGGAGGCCTACCGGCGCGAGCCCGATTCCGGCATCGCGGTCGAGCAGCGGCGCTTGTTCGAGGTGACGGGCATCCGGTCGGCGGCGATCGCGCCGATCCGCACCCTGCGGGAGGTCCTGGGCGCACTGACCCTGGGCCGTGGCGCGGGGCGCCCGGCGTTCGCCGTCACCGACCTGGCGCTGCTGGAGGACATCACGCGCCGGGCCGGCCTGGCGCTCGGCAACGCCCGGCTCTACCAGCGCCAGCGCAAGGTCGCCGAGACCATGCAACGGCACCTGCTGCCCCAGCTGCCCCGCGTGCCGCGGCTGGAGATGACCGCCCGGTACGTTTCGGCGCCGGACGCCTCGAAGGTGGGCGGGGACTGGTACGACGCGTTCTCCCTCTCGGACGGCGCCATGGCGCTCGCCATCGGCGACGTCGTCGGGCATGACCTGGACGCCGCCGCCGGCATGGCGCAGCTGCGCAACATGCTGCGCGCCTACGCGTGGTCGGAGAAGCGTCCGCCGAGCAAGATCGTCGAGTGGCTCGACCAGGCCACGGAGCACATCAGCGAGGTGTCCATGGCCACCGTGGTCCTGGCCCGGATGACCACCGGCGACGACGGGCTGTGGAGGATGTCGTGGACCAACGCGGGGCACCCGCCGCCGCTGCTGGTCACCCACGACGGCGTGACCCGCTACCTCACCGAGGGACACGGCATCCTGCTGGGCACCCGGACCCGGCGCTCCCGCGAGGACGCGTCCACGGTACTGCCGCCCGGCGCCACTCTCGTGCTGTACACCGACGGCCTGGTCGAGTCCCCCCGGCACTCCATCGACGAGGGTCTCGACCGGCTGCGCCGGCACGCCGCCGCCCTCGCCCACCGTCCGCTGGAGTCCTTCACCGACGCGCTGCTCGCCCGGGTCCGTCCCGACGACAACGACGACGACGTCGCGATCCTCGCCCTGCGTACGCCCACCCTCCCCTGAGGCCGCTCGCTCACGCGGGGGCCCGCCCGCCCCTTCCCGCCCACACGGGCACGCCCGCCCGCTCCTGGGTCGCTTCCGCTCACGCGCGGTGATCGCGCACTTTTCGCCGGCCGGCCCGCGGGGAACCCGGGAGCCGTCCGCAGGGGGCGGGTACGTGACGCGGAAGGGAGCACCTCGGATGCACGCAGTGACCAAGGGCCTGCTGGCCGGAGCGGTGGGGACCCTCGCGCTGGACCTCACCACGTACGGCGACATGCTGGTGCGCGGACGCGGATCCAGCGGAGTGCCCGCGCAGGTCGCGGAACGGCTCGCCGACCTGGCCGGCGTCGGGCTCGGCGAGGACGAGACCCGGTCCCACCGCGCGGAGGCCGCGGGCGCATTTCTCGGGTACCTCAACGGCCTCGGCGTCGGAGCGGCGTACGGCCTGCTGCGGCAGCGGGGCGGGCCCCTGCCGGTCTGGGTGGCCGGCCCGCTGCTCGGGGCGGCGGCCATGGCCGGCAGCGACGTCCCCGCCACCGCGCTGCGGGTGACCGACCCCTCCTCGTGGGACGCGACGTCCTGGGTGTCCGACGTGGTCCCCCACCTCGTCTACGGCTTCACCACCGCCTCGGTGTACCGGGCGCTGCGCTGACGCCGCAGACGTCCGAGGCCCTTCCCTTCCTCCGTCGTCCTTCCTTCGTCGACCGTCTTCCTCCGTCGGCCTCCTTCCGTCGTCGACGGCCCGGCCGCGCACAGAGGCCACCCGACACGTTCTGTGCTCATCTGAGAGCTATATGGCATCAGATGCGCAGGCACGCTTGCCGCCGCGCCGGTCGGGGCACTCGGAAGGTCCGGACCCGAGAGGACCGGGAGGCCGGACGCGTAGGCCGGCCGGATCAGTACGCAAGGGGAGAACGTTGACGTTGCGCATCGGGGCAGAGGAAGAGTTCCACGTGCTGGACGTCGAGAGCGGCCGGCTGGTCCCACGGGCCCGCGCCCTGCTCGACCGGCTGGACGGCGAAGGGTTCACCGCGGAGCTGCAGCAGTCCGTCGTGGAGAGCAACAGCCGGGTGCACACCACCCTCGACGACCTGTACGCGGACCTGGCCGGAGCCCGCCGGAGGCTGGACGCCGCGGCGTCCTCGCTCGGGCTCGCGGTGGTGGCGGCCGGTACCGTCCCGCTGGCCCGCGTGACCTCCAGGGAGGTCACCGAGGACGCCCGCTACCGGCGCATGGTCGACGAGTACCGCCGGATAGCGGACGAACAACTGATCTGCAGCGCGCAGGTGCACGTCGACGTCCCCGACCGGGACACCGCCGTGCGCGCCATGTGCCTGGTCTCGCCCTGGCTGCCCCCGCTGCTGGCGCTGTCCGCCAGCTCGCCGTTCTGGCTCGGCACGGACACCGGGTACGCCAGCTGGCGGACCATGCTGTGGCAGCGCTGGCCCACCTCCGGCCCGGCGGGCTGCTACTCCGGCGCCGCCGAGTACGACGCCGAGCTGGAGGAGCTGATCCGCTCGGGCGTCATCAGCGACGCCGGCATGGTGTACCACGACGTACGGCCCTCGGCGCACCAGCGCACCCTGGAACTGCGGATCTGCGACGCGTGCCCGCGGGTGGAGACGGTGGTACTCGTCGCCGGGCTCTTCCGCGCCCTGGTCCACGACGCCTGCGAGCGGCTGGCCCGCGAGGACGGCCCCGTCTGCGACGGCCGTCACGGCTGGCTGCGTGCCGCCACATGGCGCGCGGCCCGCTCCGGCCTCGAAGGGCCCCTGGTCGATCCGGTCACCCGGCGCGCCGTCCCGGCCCGCGTGGCCCTGCACGGGATGCTGGCGCGGCTCCGCCCGGCACTGGAGGCGACCGGCGACTGGGACATCGTCCACGAACTGCTGGCGGAGGTGCTCGCCACCGGCAGCGCCGCACACCGGCTGCGGCGCGCGGCCGACGCGGAGGACCTGCTCGCGAGCGTCGACCTCATGGTCGCCGAGACCCGCGGCGAGGCGGCCCCGCGTACCGCCACCGCGACGGCGTCCGGGCCGCGTCCGGCCCGCCGTCCCAGCCCCGTCGCCGGCGCGGGCGCCTGAGCCCGGATCCCCCATGTCGCGCGCCGAGTTCCCGGAGCCCGGCGCCCCCACGCGGCCCCGGCTGTCCGGCACGCGCTGTGGCCGGCCGGACGCCGTTCCCGGGACTACCGGACCGGCCACGGCCACCCCGGCGGGTGCCGCCACGGCACCGGCCCTCGTCACCAAGGAGAGCTGTCACCGTCATGTCACACGTCCCCACTCCCCCCACCGACGCCGCTCCGCACGCCGCCGCCGCGGGAGCGGGCCTCCGCGGCGGCAGTCGACCGAGGCGCGCCGGCGCGTCGCCGCCGGCCGGGCGCGAGGAGATCGCGGAAGGGGGGAACGCCTGATGTGCGGGCTCAGCGGCGAGATCCGCTTCGACGGCCGCAAACCCGACCTGGCGGCGGTCGAGCGCATGACCGACCGGCTCGCACCCCGCGGCCCCGACGGCCGCGGGGTGTGGTCCCAGGGGCCGGTCGCCCTCGGACACCGCCGGCTGAAGATCATCGACCTGTCGGAGAGCGGCGCCCAGCCGATGGCCGACCCGCACGCCCGCATCGTCGGCGTGTTCAACGGCTGCGTCTACAACTACCGTGAACTGCGCGACGAACTGGCGGGTCTGGGCCACCGGTTCTTCTCGGACTCCGACACCGAGGTGGTGCTGAAGGCGTACCAGGAGTGGGGCACCTCCTGCGTCGAGCGGCTCCACGGCATGTTCGCGTTCGTGGTCTTCGAGCAGGACACCGGCCGGGTGGTCCTGGCCCGCGACCGCCTCGGGATCAAGCCGCTGTACCTGGCCGAGACACCGGGGCGGCTGCGCTTCGCCTCGTCGCTGCCGGCGCTGCTGGCGGCCGGCGACGTCGACACCACCCTCGACCCCGTCGGCCTTCACCAGTACTTCAGCTGGCACGCCACCGTGGCCGCGCCGCACACCGTGCTGAACGGCGTACGCAAGCTGCCGCCGGCGACCGTCCGAGTGATGGAGACGGACGGCACCCACGAGGACCACTGCTACTGGCAGCCCTCCTACACGCGGCGGCCCGAGTACGCCGCCCTCACCGCGGAGGACTGGACGGACGCGGTGCTCCAGGCACTGCGCACCGCCGTGCGCCGCCGGATGGTGGCCGACGTGCCGGTGGGCGTGCTGCTGTCGGGCGGCCTGGACTCCAGTCTGATCGTGGCCCTCCTGGCCGGCGAGGGGCAGAGCGACCTGGCCACGTTCAGCGTCGGCTTCGAGTCCGAAGGGGGCGAGGAGGGCGACGAGTTCCACTACTCCGACCTGGTCGCCCGGCACTTCGGCACCGACCACCACCAGCTGATGGTCCCCTCCGACCGGGTCTCGCAGGCCCTGGACGGGGCGGTGCTCGCCATGAGCGAGCCCATGATCAGTCACGACGTGGTCGCCTTCCACCTGCTGTCCGAGCAGGTGGCCAAGGAGGTCAAGGTCGTCCAGAGCGGCCAGGGCGCCGACGAGGTGTTCGCGGGCTACCACTGGTACCCGGACATGGCGGGCGTGCCCCGGCCCCGCGCGGCCGAGGCGTACATCGAGACCTACTTCGACCGGCGGCACGAGGACCTGGCCCGCATCCTCGAACCGGGCCTGCTGCCCGAGCGCGACCTCTCCGGCGACTACGTGCGCGCGCACATGGCGGTGCCGGGGGCGCAGACGGCCCTGGACGCCGACCTGCGACTGGACACGCACGTGATGATGATCGACGACCCGGTCAAACGCGTCGACAACATGACGATGGACTGGGGCCTCGAGGCCCGGGTGCCCTTCCTCGACCACGAGCTGGTGGAGCTGGCGGCCGCCTGCCCGCCGGAGCTGAAGCTCGCGGACGGCGGCAAGGGCATCCTGAAGGCCGCCGGACGCAAGGTGCTGCCGCGGGACGTCGTCGACCGGCCCAAGGGATACTTCCCGGTCCCGGCGATCAAGCACATGGCCGGACCGGTGCTGCACCGGGTCCGCGAGGCCCTCACCGCCCCGGAAGCCGTGTCCCGCGGTCTCTTCCGCCAGGATCACGTGGCCGAGCTGCTGGCGGAGCCGAACGCACACCGCACCAAGAGGGGGGCGAACGCCCTGTGGCAGGTCGCCCTGCTGGAGATATGGCTGCAGACGCACGGAATCCGCTGACCGGGGCCTCGGCATCCGACCAGGCGGGACGCGGCCGCCCGGAGAACCCCGGGCGGCCGGGTCCCGCGGACCGTCCGCCGTGGGGCGAGCACCCGGCGCGGACGGACCCCGCGGACCACTCGGCGGACAACGGCCCCGCGGCCCACGCGGCACGGACGGGCCGCCCGGTGCGCCCGGACCGTCCGGACGGGCGCCAGATCCACTCCGTGCGGCCGGCCGGCCCGCGGCGGCCGGCCACCCCGTGGGACCCGGCGTTCGGCGCCGGCCCGGCGGGCACCAAAGAGCCCGGGCGTACGCGGACCGAGGCGCCGGCAGGCCAGGGCCGGGCGGGTGCCGGCACGGCGCCGCCGGGCAGGCCGGCCCGGACGCGGGCTGTCCGGGCCACGGAGCTGCCCGACGGCACGCCCCAGGCCGGGCCACGGCCCGCGCCCACGCCCACGCCGCTGCCGGACACCGCCGCGCCCCACGACATGCCGCCGCTGCTGCCGGCCCACGGCTGCTGGTACCCCTCCGTCGACCCCGGCGGCCGGTACGTAGCGTTCATCTGCGACCGGACCGGCGTCCCGCAGCTGTGGGCCGCGCCGGTCGACGGTGACGAGGCCCATCTCCTGGACGCCGGTCCGCACCCCGTGACCGAGGTGTCCTGGTCGCCCGACGGCCGCTGGATCGCGTACACCACCGCGCCGGGCGGCGGTGAGCACACCCGGGTGCTCTGCGTGCGTCCGGACGGCACGGGGCGGCGGATCCTGGCGGGCGGCGCCCCTGACAGTTCCGCCTATCTGGGCTGCTGGCAGCACGACGGTTCGGCGGTCGCGGTCACGGTGGCCGAAGCCGTCCCGCACCCCGGGCCGGAGGATGCCGCGTCCGCCGGCCTGGACGTGGCGGCGCTGTACCGGCCGGGCGGCCGGTACAGCGCCCGGAGCCTGGGGACCACCCTGCACAGCGCGGCGGCCCCCGCCCGCGGGACACCCTCGCAACGGCTGCGGCCACCGTACGGTGCCGCCCTCGGCGCGCCCTCGGTCCCCGGCGCCGCCGGCGGCGGTCCCCGGGCCCCCCGTACCGCGCGGGTCGGACCGTCAGCGGCCGCTCCGCGCGCCGCGCGGGACCGCTCGGGCGAACCCGCGCCGAAGACGCTGTCGGCCTACCTCGTCGATCCGGACGGCGTGGCCGCGCCCGTCCTGATCGCCAGCGAGCGCGGGGGCGCGACCCTGCGCGTCTGCGACCTGAGCCGGGACGGCCGCTTCGCCCTGGTGCGCCGGGGCCCGCGGGGGCGCCGCGAGGCCCTCGTCGTGCGCGTCCCGGACCTGCGGGTGACCTGCGCGCTGCGGGTCGCCGACGGGGACCCCTGGATCGGGGGCTTCTCGCCGGACGGCCGTACCCTGTGGCTGCGCAGCGACCACGAGCGGGAGTACGCCGCGCTGTACGCGGCGCGGCTCGACGCGCGCGGGGAGATGCTCGGTCTCGCGGTCGCCGCCCACCGCGACGACTGCGACCTGGAGCTGCTGGCCCTGGACCGCAACGGCCGCGGTGCCGTGCTGTCGTGGAACGTACGCGGGGTCAGCGAGCTGGAGGTTGCCGCGCTGACCCAGCGCGGCGCTTCCGGCGGCCGGGCCACGTACAGCTCCGCGCGGGAGAGTCCCACCGATGCCGGGGACACCGCGGCGTGGGCACCTGGTGCCGGGACGGCGGGCGTCGCCTCCTCGGCACCTCCTGCCGCAGCAGCGGACGCTGCGGTTGTGGCAGTTCCCGCCGAGACGGCGGACGCCGCGGTGGCGCCTCCGGCCGAGACGCCGGACGCGGCCGTGGCGCCTCCCGCCGGCGCGACGGGGCCCGCCGCCGGGGCACATTCTGCCGGTGCGACGGATGCGGCCGCCGTGCCACGCCCTGTCGACGCAACACATGCCGCCGCCGGGGCACGTACTGCCGAGGCGACGGAACCCGGCGCGGCGGAGGTCGCCGGTCCGGCGTACTCCTCCGGTGCGCCGGCACCGCCTGCCGGCCCGGACACCGCCGCGCCGGATCGCCCCGCCGCGCGGGAGGGCGCGGTGAGGCCGTCGGCCGGCACCCGGGCCGAGGACGCCGTCGAGTCGCCAGGCCCCGCCCACGCGGAGGATGCCGCCCGGCCGCCGCGTGTCACGGACGGCGTGCCGCCGGAGGTGGCGGTCGGGCCGCCCCGTGGCGTGCCGCTGCCGCACGAGGTCGTCACGAGGGTGGCGGTCGGCTCGGACCCGGACGCTCCCGTCGTGGCGCTGTCCGGCTCGCAGCGCCGTCCCGGCGTGTGGTGGCTTCCGCAGGGGACTTCCCTGCGCACCCCCTGGTCCTCCGGCGACGAGGCCGTGGCTCTCACCGGGCACCGGCCCGTGCGCCCGGTGCCCCTGCGTCCCGTCGCCCGCGACGGGCTTCCCCTGGGCGGCTGGTACTACCGGGCGCCGGGCCGCCCGGCGGGCGCGCCGGCGCCCTGCGTGCTGTACCTGCACGGTGGGCCGGAGGACCAGGAACGCCCGGTGTTCCAACCGCTCTTCCACGAGCTGCTGGGCCGCGGGCTGGACGTGTTCGCCCCCGACGTGCGCGGCTCGTCCGGCTACGGCCGTTCGTTCGTGGACGCGGACCTGGGCGCGGGCCGGTTCGCCGCCATCCAGGACGTGGCCGACTGCGCGGCCCACGTGGTGATCGCGGGCCTGGCCGACCCGCGACGGCTGGCCGTCCTCGGACACTCGTACGGCGGTTACCTGGTGATGGCGTCGCTGGTCCGGCACCCGGAGCTGTTCCGCACCGGTGTCCCGGTCTGCGGAATGTCGGACTTCGCGTCCTTCTTCGCCGGCACCGAGCCGTGGATCGCCGAGTCGGCCGCGCACAAGTACGGGCACCCGGTCCGCGACCGGGAGCTGCTGCACGCGCTGTCACCCATGAGCCGGGTCGACGCGCTGCGCGTCCCGGTGCTGGCGGTACACGGTGAACACGACACGAACGTGCCGCCCGGCGAGTCCGAGCAGTTCGTCCGGGCGGCCAGGGAGCGGGGCCTGGAGGCGGAACTGTTCGTCCTGCGCGAGGAGGGCCACTACTTCCGGCGTGCCGACACCCGCCGCCTGTTCCGCCGGAGGGTGGCCGACTGGATCGAACAGCACCTGGCCGGCTGACCCGCGACCGGCGCGCCCCACGCCGGCCGGCAGGGGCACGTCCCCGCCGGCCGGCCCGCGTGCGGCGCGTCTCCCAGGATCTGTCGTTTGGATCAGGCCGGCGAGCCCGGCGTGATCCAGACCAGAGGCCCTAGCTGTCCCGGGTCAGTGCGCACAGCACCGTGACGAGAGTTCCCGCACCGGCCAGCAGGGCGCACGCGAAGGCCGCATGACGTCTCAGCAGTTCCCGGCGCAGTGCGGCGTACCGCGTCTCGTACTCGTGCCGCAGCTGCTCGGCGCGGTCGGCGATCGTACGCAGCGTCTGGCGGGTGATGTCCAGTCGCTGCCGCACGTAGTGGTGGGTGACGTCGTCGGCCTGCGCCCCGGTCAGCCAGGGCAGGCGCGCGCAGAGGGCGGCCGCCTCACGCCGCGCCCGGTCACGTTCCGCCTGCGCGAGCAGGTAGCCCTCCACCTCGTTCACGAGCCGGGCGGGCTGCTCGGCGGGCGGGAGGTCGCGGCCCGGGCCGGTCATGACCGGCTGCCTTCGTGTCCCGCGGCGTCGAGGGCGTGGCGCCGGCCGGTGTCCTGCTTCCGGTCCGGCCAGGAGGTCTCCGGACGGTGGAGATCGAACACGGGCGCCGCCGACGCGGCCGCCGGCACGGGGAGGGGCGGCAGGACGGGCACCGAGGCGAGCGGGGCCTCACGGCCGCATCCCGCAGCCGTCGGCGTGCCCCGGCCCTGCACGGCCGAGGACCGTCCCCCGCCATGGCGTTCGGCGGTCGGCCCCCAGCTCGTCGGCTCGCCCTGCACAGCCATCGGTGACCCCTCTCGATGAAAGATCCAGGAAGTCGGGCAATGCTCCAAAGGTTCCGCATTCAGGGCAGGTGCGCACGGACATCACGGCGTGCGGACGTCCGTGTCGGCCGTCCCGTCGCGCCGGACCACACCCCGTGGTCGCCCCGGTGCCGAGCGTGCGGCTCCGCGGTGCCCCCAGCGTGGCGGCCGAGCGCCGTACCGGACGCGCGGTCCGCGCCGCCCGGTCCGCCCGGATCCGGCGGACCCGGTCGTCGTTCGGATCACCCCGGCGTCGCGGCGGCGTCCGGCACGCACACCTGCCGCGCTGTCGCCGACGCTTGCCGACGCTCCGCGTGGACGCCTTGCCGCGCCGTGCCGCCGTACGCACCGGCCCCCTCACCCGGGCCGCGCCGTGTCGCCGGTTCTCTCCGGCCTGATTCGCCGGACAGTCATGACCCGTTCGCCTGAACATCGCGTCTGCCCGGGCTCCGGCGGATCGACGGCGGGTGCCCTGAGGCGGCCGCGCGGACCATCTGGACGAGCGCGGTGCATGACCGTGCGACGGACCGGGCGCCGAGTCGCCGGCGGGCGCCGAACGCCCTTGCGCCGCCCAGACATCGGCCACACGTGCTCTGCCGTCGGGCGGGCCCGTTCCGTAGGGGACGGTGTCCTCCGTTCGGGTTGCTCGTTCAAGATGCCGACTGGCGCTTTGGCGACTAGCGTTTACAAGTGACAGCCGCAATACGGGGTACGTTCCCGTTCCGGCGAGGCCCCGTGGCGGGGCCCGTGCCGTGGGGACGGCTGCGCAACCTGACGCGGCCGGCATCGCGGTGCCACAGGGCGGGACGTGCCTCGCACATCCAGCGGCGACGCCTGAGACCGCGCCGCACACACATCTCCCGGCGGCGGCGGCCATCACTCTCGCGCCCATGCGACTGCGCGAGACGATGGAAAAGAAAGGTAGATCCATGCGAGCACAGCGCGTGAAGCGTCTTTTTGCGGTCTCCGCAGCCGGCGTCATGCTGGCCGGCGGCGCCGCCATCGGCGCGGCGGGAACCGCTTCCGCGGCCCCGCAGAGCACCTCCCACAACTACAACCGTCACTGCGACCACTGGGGTAACGGCTGGTGGGGTGACGACGACTGCGACGGCTGGGGCGGCGGCTATGGCTGGCGCTGGGGCGGCGACGGCTGGGGCTACGACCATGGCTATGGCGGCTACGGCGGCCACGGAGGCTACGGCGGCCACGGAGGCTATGGCGGCTATGGCGGCTACGGAGGCGACCACGGCGGCGGTTACGGAGGCGGCTACGGCGACCACGGCGGCGGCTACGGCGGCGGCTACGGCGACCACGGCGGCGGATACGGCGGCGGCGACCACGGTGGCGGCGGATACGGCGGCTACGGCGGCGGTTACTGACCCTTGAACCACGAGCGGTGTGAGACCTCGTCACGGGGCCTCACACCGCCTCGCGTGCCGCAGCCCCGGACGGGACCTGTCGGCGCCGACCCGGCCGCGGAACTGCTGAATCCGGCAATTGGGCAAGGACCGTGACGGCCCCGCGGACTGCCGGGCCGTCACCTCGCACCTCGCCCGCAGCGCCTGGCGTCCGTCAGTCAGCCGGATTGCCGGAACGCACCTGCTGCTCCAGGCGCCGCAGGCCGGCCTCGAGGGCGTCGGCTGCGGCCTGCTCACCCGGATCGTGGCGGTTGTCGAAGAACGACAGGTGGACGGTCACCTCGCTGGCGCCGCTGCCGATGCCCGCGACCTGGAGCCAGCCGGCGTAACCGCCGTGTTCGCGCGTGCCCCACTCGATCCGCATCTGGTCGGGCTCGGCGCGCAACAGGGCGGGGGTGTCCTGGCCGGTCCGGCCCTCGTGAACGGTGACGGCGGGGGGATCCTCGGCGCGCACGTGAATATCGTGCGGCAGCCAGGAGTCCAGGCGGCCGACGTCGGCGGCCTGGTCGAAGATCCGCTCCGGCTGGGCGGACATCGTGCGTGAACGCTCGTACTCGGCCATTACGGCTCCGTTCCTCCGCTCGGGGGTCGTACGACGGACGCGTGCCCCATTTCGCCGGGGCCGAAAAGCCCCCGTCCGGGACAGCGCGAGACGTAATCCCCGTCCCCGCGGTCCGTCACGCCGGGGTGCGTACCGACCCCAGCACCGCCCAGGCCACGGAGACGAACGGGACGGCGACGACCGCGCCGATCACCCCCGCGACGATGCTGCCCCCGATGACGGAGACGGCGACGACGAGCGGGTGGAGGCGGACGGCCCAGCTGAGGACCAGGGGGTGCAGGACGTGCCCCTCCAGCTGGCCGATGACGACGATGAGCACCAGGACGGCGGCGGCCACCAGGGGGCCCCGGCCGGCGAGGGCGACCACCGTGGCGACGCCGAGCGCGATCGGCGAGCCCACCAGCGGGACGAACGCGGCGAAGAACTCCAGCAGGGCGAGCGGCAGCGCCAGCGGCACCCTCAGCACCAGCAGGGTGACGCCGACCAGCACGGCGTTCGTGGCTGCCACGATGATGATGCCGCGCGTGTACCCGGCGAACGCGCTCCAGGCCGCCCGTCCCGCGCGGTCCCACATCGGACGTGCCCCGCCGGGCAGCAACTGGTCGCGCGCCCAGCGCCACTGGACCTCCCCGGAATGGATGAAGAACACGGAGGCGAAGAGTGCCAGTGCGCCGCCGGTGACCACTTCGACCACCGTGCCGAGGCCGCTGACGGCGCTGCTCAGCAGGCCGGCCCGGTGGGAGGAGACGTAGTCGAGGATCCGCTGCTGGAGGTCGGAGAGGGTGCCGGGACGCAGCCGGAACGGCGGGCGCTCCAGCCAGGCCTCGATCCGGTGGACGCCGCCGCGGAACTCACCGGTCAGCCGTGCCCACTCCCCCGCCACCGCGTGGCCGACGAGGGCGAGCAGGGCGAACAGGACCAGCATGCTGCCGACGAGGGCGACGGCGATCGCGAGCGGTCGCGGCAGGGCGCGGTTCAGCAGGTCGGCCAGGGGACGCAGCACCGACGTGATGACGAGCGCGGCGAACAGGGACACGGCGACCAGGTGGAATCGGCCGAGGACGGTGAAGACGCCGTAGACGGCGACGCCCACGGCGATGAGGCGCCAGGCGTAGGCGGCGGCGACGCGCAGCCACGTCACCGTGTCCTCGGCCTGCGGGGCCACCGGGCGGGAGCGGACGCGCGGCGGGAACCGGACGGAGCGCGCCGGCCGGCTGCCCAGGACCGCGCCGCCCGCCCGGCGCCGACGGCCCCGCCCGCCCGCATCCGCCACCACGCCTCCCGACCTCGCTCCGGTGACTGCCCGTCCCGTGCTGTGACCGGAGAGGTCCACCGGGTCGCGACGCCCGGCACGGCACCTCGCCGCGTTGCCGGATCGTCCGAGTACTTCCCGTACGCGGGCGACGCTCCGCCGTGCGACTCCCCCACAGCCCGAACGGCGTGGGAGGTACCCACGCCCCGCGGCCCGAACGGCGTGGGGACCCAGCCAGCACCGGATGTCGCGAGCTTCCCGGCGAACCCTTCCGGTCACAGCTCTGGGGCCTGTCAGACCATTCCCGTCCGCCGCGTTGCGGGCGACGACGCGAACGGTCAGACAGGCCCTAGAGCACGGTAAGCGCACGGGGGTCGGGGCGGGACGCAACGCGCCCGGCGAGGGCGGGCGGCGGCGGGCACCGGACGGTTGCGGCCCGGGCGCCGTCACCCGGTGCCGCGTCCGTGGGCCGGCTGCCCGGCCTCACGGCGTCACCTCGTCCAGGAGCTGCGGCCCGTTGTTGCGGACGTTGTTGACGGCCGGTGAGACGGGCCGGGCGTCCAGGTGCCCGTCCGCCGGCTGTGTCAGCAGCGCCCGCAGCGCGGCGGGGTCCTCGTGGTGCGGGTCGAGCCAGGCGTCGTAGCGGTCCGGGCTCAGGGCGAGCGGCATGCGGGGATGGACACGGCCGGCCGCGTCGGTGGCCTCGGTGGTGATGATCGTGCAGGTGGTCAGCCAGGCGGCGGGATCGTCGTCCCGGGCGGTCTCCGGGTCGCGCCAGTACTCGTACAGCCCGGCGAGCGCCATCACCCCGTCGTCCTCGGGGTGGATGAAGTAGGGCTGCTTGCGGGCCCTTCCCGTGCTCTCGGCCCTGGTCTGCTGCCACTCGTAGAAGCCGTCGGCCGGCAGCAGGCAGCGGCGTCCGGCGAAGGCGCGGCGGAAGGCCGGCTTCTCGTGCAGGGTCTCCACCCTGGCGTTGATCAGCCGGCTGCCGATCCTGACGTCCTTGGCCCAGGACGGCACCAGCCCCCAGCGCACCGGCCGCAGCTGCCGGCGCGCGGGCGCGTCGTCGCCGCCCCCGCGCGGGGTCCGTTCGAGGACGGCGTAGACGTCGTCGGTGGGGGCGACGTTCCAGCTCGGCTCCAGCTTCTCCTCGGGGTGCCATTCACTGACGCCGAAATGCTGGACCAGGTCGTCGGGACGACGGGTGGAGACATAGCGACCGCACATCCTGCCAGGGTGCCACGGGCGGACGCCGCCGCCCCCGCGCGCCCGCGCTGTGCCGGTCGGTGCGTGGCCGGGCCATGGGTGGACGGTCGCCGTGTGGGCGGTCAGGCCGTGGACGCCGACCGCCCGCCGCCGGTTCGCCGGGCTCTTCCGGCGGGCCGCCCACTCCCCCGGCCGATCCGGCCGGCGCCTCAGCCCACGGCCAGGCCGGGGCGGACCAGCGTGCCCGACCTGCCGTGGACGATCTCGTAGGCCGCGTCCAGGGCGCCGATGGCGGCCGGCGCGCCGGTGCCCTCGACGAAGCGGGCGGCCGCCTCGGCCTTCGGTCCCATGGAGTCCGCGGCATAGCGGCCGGCCCGCAGCTCGCCGGGGGTGGCGTCCAGCACGGGCCGCTGGCGGTGGGTGCCGTAGTCGTCGTAGACGTTCGGCACGTCCGTGAGGACGAGCAGGAAGCCGGCCCCGACGTCCTGGGCGAGCCGGGCGGCGGCCAGGTCCTTGTCGACGAGCCCCTCCGCGGCGCTCAGCAGGCCCTTCTCCGCGACGACGGGCACGCCTCCGCCGCCCGAGCAGACGACGACGGTGCCGCTGCCCAGCAGCTCCTGGACCGTCTCGGTCTCCACGATCCGTAGGGGGGACGGTGCGGGCACCACGCGCCGCCAGCCGCCGTGGCCGTCGTCGGCGATGTGCCAGCCGCGCCGGCGGGCGAACGCCTGTGCCAGCTGCCGCGGGTAGGCGGGGCCGACGGGCGTGGTGGGCCGGCCGAACGCCGGGTCGTCGGCGCGGACCAGGACATGGGTGACCAGGGCGGCGACGCGGCGGCCCGGCAGGGCGTCCCGCATGGCGCGCGCCAGCAGGGAGCCGATCATGCCCTGGGTCTGGGCGGTGAGCAGGTCCAGCGGGTAGGGCGCAGTGAGCTCGGGGTCCGTCGTGGTCTCCTCGGCGAGCAGGTCGACCTGCGGGCCGTTGCCGTGGGTGATCACGAGGTCGTGGTCGTGGGCCAGGGGCGCGATCGCGGTGGCCACCCGGACGACGTTCGCCCGCTGGACGGCGGCGTCGGGGCGGTCGCCCCGCAGGAGCAGGGCGTTGCCGCCGAGGGCGATCACGATCCGCATGGCACGGTCCCCGTCCTGTCAGGGGTGCGGGACGACGGCGACGGGGCAGCCGGCGTGGTGGAGGACGGCGTGGACGACCGGCCCCAGGTGCGCCCCGAGGCGGCCGGCGGCCCGGCGCCCGACCACCACGAGTCCCGCGGCGCTCGCGGCGTGGACGACCTCCGCGGCGGGCCGCCCCGCCGTCACCGTCCGGGTCACCGGGACCTCGGGGTACTTCTCGCCCCAGGGACGCAGCGTCGCGGCCAGTTCCTTCTCGCGCTCCGCGAACGCTTCGGCACCCGGCGGGGCCTGCGGGTCCGGGGCCGGGCCGGCGTGGGTGCCGGGCTCTCGCGGAGCCTTGCCGGCGTGCACGACGCGCAGGTCGGTGCCGCGCCGCCGGGCCGCGTCGAAGGCGAACTCGATCAGCTCGTCGTGAGGCTGCTCGACGTCCAGGCCGAGGACGACGGCACGGTAGGGGGTCTCGGGGATCTCGTCGGGCGCGACCCCGTCCACGGCGGGCAGGTGCTCGTCGGCGGCGCTCTGCCCCGCGCGCACCAGCACCACGGGACGCGACGACCTCGCCACCACCCGCTGGGACACGGATCCGGTCACGAACCCGGTCACCGTGCCGAGCCCGAGCGAGCCCACGACCAGCAGCTCCGCGTCCGCGACGGCGGCGAGCAGGGCCGCGACCGGAGTGTCCTCGATCAGGCGGCCGCCGACCGCCAGTGTGGGGTGCGCGGCGCCGACGCTGTCGACGGCCTGTCGCAGGATCAGTTCGGCCCAGTCCTGGTCGGTGGTGTCCCAGACCACGTACGGCGCCGGACCGGCGGGCCTGCGCCATGCGTGCACGATGTCGAGCCCGGCGCCCCGGCGCAGCGCCTCCTGGGCCGCCCAGTGCGCGGCCGCCAGACTCTCGGGAGATCCGTCGACTCCCACGGCGACAGTCCGAGGCATGGCACGTCCCTCCCGCTGGTCCTCCTGCTGCTTCGAGCCTCCTGCCGGGCGGGACGCGCGCCCATGGGCCGCACGGCCCCGCCTCGGTCCCTTCGGCCCCACCGGGGTGCCCGGCTCCGTGGACCGGGCGCACCCTCCGGACACCGGCGTCACCGGCGCGCGGGGGAACCGGGTCCGCCGCGCCGTCCCGGCCCGGCGGAGGCCATCGGCCCCGCCGGGCCGGGCGCGGCCGGGGCCGACCGGCCCCCTGCCCGGGACCGGCGGGACCTCCCCCCGGCGGCCCCGGCGGCCGGAGGGTGGAACGGACGAGAGGTCAGCGGACCGGTCCGGCGTCCGGGCCCCGGTCCCGGGGCCCGGCGGCCCTGGTACCGCGGCGGCGCGGACCGGAGGCTGAAACCCACGGACGACTGCCGAAGGGAGTGGAGCACATGTCCGCCGGAGACTTCGGCACCGGGGACGTCGCCCTGCGTGCGCGGACCGAGGACGGCGTGGACGGTCTGCCGCCCGTCGGCGGCGCGGCGCGGGTCGCCAGGGCGCCGGCTCCCCGCGCCGGGCGGGCCGATCCGCTCGGGCCGGGGTCCGGCTGGACGGCGGCCATGTGGTCGTGCACGCCCGTTCGGTGATCCCCACGGGAGCCACGGGAGCCGGCCGACCGACTGCGCGCCCGGACCGGGCGGGCCGCCCGCGGGCACGGCTCGCAGGACGGCCCCGGCCACCGCCGTGGCGCGGCGGTCCACAGCGCTGAGGCGTCCGCGCCGGGCATCGGACGTGGCGGGGAGGGGACGGGTCCCTCCCCGCCTTTTCGCTCAAGGAGAAGTGCCGTGACATCGCAGACGGTCGGCGAAGTGATGACCCGTGAGGTGGTCCACGCCCGCCGGACAACGCCGTTCAAGGAGGTGGTCCGGTTGCTGGACCAGCACCACATCGGGGGTCTTCCGGTGATCGACCGCGACGACAGGGTGATCGGCGTCGTCTCCGGGACCGACCTGGTGCGCGAGCAGGCGGCCCGGGACGGCGGAGGTCCCGACCGCGCGGTCGTCGCGGGAGACGTGATGTCGACGCCCGCGGTGACAGTGCATCCGGAACAGAGTATTCCGGACGCTGCGCGGTTGATGGAGCGTCACGGGATCGAGCGGCTGCCCGTGGTCGACGAGGAGGACCGCCTCATCGGCATCGCCACTCGCCGTGACCTGCTGCGGGTGTTCCTGCGCGCGGACGACGACATCCGCCGCCAGGTGACCGACGAGGTGGTGGCCCGCGAGCTCGGGCTGCCGCAGGAGGCCGTCGGCGTCTCCGTCCGGGACGGGGTGGTCCGGCTGGACGGGCGTGTGCGGTTGCGCAGCGACGTTCCCCTGGCGGTCCGCTCAGCGTGGCGGGTGGACGGCGTCATCGGCGTGATCAACGACCTCGCCTTCCAGGTCGACGACTGCGAGCCGCACGCGATGCCCGGGGCGCCGGGCAGGCGGTGACACCACCGTCGGACGGCCGGCGCGGTCCCGGTGGCACGGAGCGTGGCCGGTGGTCGTCGCCGCGACGGTGTGCGGGAGCGCGATCCCGCCCGCGGAGCCGTCTCGCGGACGGGCGGGCCCGGGCCACGGAGCGGAGCCCGCGCGGAACGGCGGTGACGCCTGCTGAGCGGGTGATGCGTGCCGTCGACACGCCGGTTCGGCCGTCGCCGGTCTCCGCGGCGTTGTGGCACCGCACGGCCCGGACGCTGCGCGGGCCGCGGCCCCTCGGCTCCCCGAGAAGGCGGCACGGCCTGTCCGTGTCACGTCGTCCCACCGGAGCGGGCCACGGCGACGGGGCACCGCGCGTGGTGGAGGACCGCCTGGCTCACCGATCCCAGCAGCATGCCCGTGAAGCCGCCCCGGCCGCGCGCGCCGACCACCAGCAATTGGGCGCCGGCGCTCGCGTCGACGAGCGTGGCGCGCACCCGGCCCCCGACCAGCCGGCGGTGCACGGTCACGTCCGCCCAGGTATCCGGGTGGCCGGCCAGCGCCTTCGCCAGCAGGCGCTCCTCCGCGTCGCGGAGCCGGCTCTCGTCGTAGGTGGCGAGGGACGGGTCGGCCAGACCGTCGGGGACCCTCTCGGGCCAGGACTTCCACACGTGCAGGGCCACCAGGTCGGCGCCGCGCAGGGACGCCTCGGCGAAGGCGAACTCCACGGCCCTCTCGGCCGCCGTCGAGCCGTCCACCGCCAGCAGCACGGGGCCCGCCGGATCCGGCCTGCCGCGCACCACCAGGACCGGGCAGTGGCCGTGGGCCGCCAGGTGCACGGCGGTGGAACCGAGCAGCAGACTGCCGAAGGCGTTCAGGCCGCGGCTGCCGACGACCGCGAGGCAGGCGGTGCGCGACTCGATCTCCAGGACCATGAGCGGCTCGCCCACGGTGACCTCCCGCGTCAGGTCCACGTGGGGTGCGGCGCCACGGGCCCTCCGCTCGGCGTCCGCCAGCGTGCCGTCGATCAGTTCGCGCACGCCCGCCGAGCCGGGATTCCACGGAGGCCCGCCCGGCGGCAGGTGCAGCCCCGGCCATCCGAAGGCATGCACCATGCGCAGTCCCACGCCCCGCAGGCCGGCCTCCCGCGCCGCGACCTCGACCGCCTCCAGGCTCGACGCCGAGCCGTCCACTCCGACCACCACGGGTTCCGCCATGACGGCACCTCCTCCAGCCAGCGTCCGTCGCCGTGCCGGCGACCGCATCAGAGGGTCCGGCCGGTCGTCGGGCCGATAGCCGCCGCTCGCCTCTCCGGACGCCCGGCGGCATCCCTGGCGGGCGTCTCGGCGCAGCCCCGCCCGCGGGCTGGGCGGTCGCGGACGGGCGTGCCGGACCACGTCTCCGGCTTGAGCCGCCCGGCCCCCGGCACTGTCGTCCGACGTGCGTCCACCCCTCGGGCGACGACGCGAGTCCGACGACAGGGTCTAGGACACGGCGCGTCCGCCCGGCGCGTAGCCGAGGCGGAGCACCATCTGCGGGTACTCGCCGGCGCTGAGCGTCTGCCTCATCCTGTCCCGCAACGGCGGCAGTTCCAGGGGCTGGGTGTGGAAGGCGGCCGTCACGGCCTGCGCCGCCGCTGCCAGCAGCACCCGCTCGAGGGCCTGCCCGGACCGCAGCCAGGCCGGCGGATCGTCCCGGTCGGTGCCGAGCACGGCCACCAGCCCGGTGCGCGCGGGCCACCGCCGCGGCGGCGTGGGGTACAGGCGGGTCAGGGCCGCGTACTCCCGTTCCGCCGCGCCGGTGCGGTCGGGGTGGAGAAGGCCCATGTCCGGGGGGACATCCGCGGGGACGCCGTCGCCCCGCGTGCGGGTGAGCCGCCAGGTCCACCGGGACTGGCGGGCGGTGTGCTCGGGATCCGCGCGGTGGGCGTCCTCGCCCGCCCGGACCAGCTCGGCCAGGTCCCGGCGGCCCGTGCTGTCGTCGACGAGGTGCAGGCCGGCGCCCTCGTCCTGGGCCTGCTCCCGCAGCGCGCCCACCAGGGCGGTGGGCAGCGGATCCGGCAGGAACGGCCCGCGCACGGCCGGCCGCCGGCGCAGGGCACCGTACATGCGTTCCTCGTCGGGTGTGGGGCGGGCGTAGGCGCCCCAGGCGACCCGCGCCAGGAACGCCGGGTCCCGCGGGTCGGGGAAGGGCTGCTCGACGGGCTTGAACCCCAGATGGCGCATGGCGAGACGGACGTTGAACAGGGCGGCGCCGCAGCTGATGACCAGGTCCCGGCCGTGGGGGCCGGCGAGCAGCCGGCGGTCGGCGTCCGCGTGCAGCTCCACACCCCGGTCGCCGTCGGCGACGAAGACCCAGGCCGGGGTCTCATGGGCCGAGGGCGCGGTGACGGCCGCGCGGGCCAGGTAGGTGGAGGCGTGGCCGGGGGGTGCGGTGACGACGGACATGAGCGGTGCCGCCCTTCTGGAGCTTCCTGGGCCTGCCTCCCTTCATGCTCGTCCGCCGCCACCGGTGCGGGCATGGGCCACATGACCCCCACCCGGGCCGAGGGGCCTTGCAGTGCGGGGATCCGGGAGACGGAAAGGGGCCGTTCGGCTCTGGTCGGGCACCGGGCTCCGCGCGCAGGGTGGGAAGGAGGGCAAGCGCGTACGGAAGTGATCACCATGGAAGCCAAGCAGTGGACCGTGCAGATCTACATCACGGAGGACGGTGACGACACGCACGCTCGTGCCGTGCTGAGCACCCGCGACAGCTCGGGCGTGACCGGCCGCGGCGTGGCGCGCCGGAATCCGATCGACCGGCCGATCCCCGAGATCGGCGACGAACTGGCCGTGAGCCGGGCCCTGGAGGACCTCGCCGTCCGGCTGCACGACGTGGCCGCCGACGACATCGTCGAGATGGCCGGGCCCGTACAGGTGTGACGCCGTTCTCCTCCGGCGGGAGACACCCTCGCCAGGGTCGTTCGACCCTTGTGCCGGTGCGGCCGGTGTGATGCGCTCGAAGTGGCGGGAAGGACACCGGACAGACGCGGGGAAGCGGCCGGCAGCCGCGCACCGCGCAATCAAGATCCGCGAGAAGCGGGTGGTCCTTCCCGCCTTCTCGCTGTCGGCGCTCCGGTTCCTCGCCGTACTCCGCCGCCTCCGGCCCATGACCGGCGTTGCGCTGCGCGCCCCTCCGCACCGGCCGGCGCCGTGGCGCCCCGCGGGTCCTTCGGGCCCATGGGCCGCCCACACAGCGCCCCATGGGCCGAAGGACCCGCGATCGGGACCGGGCGGCCCGTGGCACCCCACCCCACCCGGGGTCAGGCTGAGGTCGACAGCCTCACGCGGCGGTGCCGGGGCGTCCGGCACCGCCGGGAGGGCGACGGCACCCCACGAGTACGGCGTACTCGCCGACCGGCTGCGGCGGCGGACGGAAAGGAACCGGAGCAATGACCTCCACCACTACCCTGGCCGCCGCCCTCCCCGCCGAGCAGCGCGAACAGCTGATGCGAACCGCCCGCGAGATCTCCTTCGACGTGGGCACCCGCATCTTCGAGGAGGGCCACCGCGCCGACCGGTTCTGGATCATCAAGACCGGGACCGTCGCGCTCGACCTGCACGTCCCCGGCCGGCGCGCCGCCCTCATCGAGTCCCTGGGCCACGGCGAACTGGTCGGCTGGTCCTGGCACTTCCCGCCCTACGTCTGGCAGCTGGGCGCCGAGGCCACTAGCCCGGTCAGAGCCTACGAGTTCGACGCGGACACCGTGCTCAGGATGTGCGAGCAGGACGCGGAGTTCGGCCGCGCCATCGCCGTCTGGGTCGGCCGGGTGGTCGCCCACCGGCTGCACGCGGCCCGCGTCCGGCTGCTCGACCTGTACGCCCCCTACGGCAGCGGGGGCGGTTGACGGGGGAAGGCGCGTGGGATCGGCGCATCCGAGCCACCCTCACCCGCACGCCGTGCGCCCCGGCCGCGGCGCACGGCGGCGCGGACCGCGCCGCCGGAGCAACGCCTCGTCCCGCCCGGCCGCAGGGAGCCCCCGGGATGCCGTTGGGGTGTTGCCCGCAGCGCGGGCCGGCGGTCGGCCGGGACCCGTCGTCGAGTGCGTCCCGCTGCGGTGACGTGTGCGCCCGGTGGCGGTGGGCCGCCCCGCCGCCACCGGGGCCGGGCACCGGCCGTCCCGCGACGCCTCAGGGGGACAGGTCCAGGCCGTACAGGGTGCGCCCGCCGACGAGTTCGCGGCCCGTGACGAGCTCCGGCTCGATGCGCACGAAGACCTCCCGCGGTGACGGCACCCAGGAACGGGGACCCTCACGGACGAGGCGTGCGTGCTCCGCGGGATCGGCCACCACCGAGGCGGAGCCGGTGACGACGACACTCCAGCCCGCCTGGGCGACGGCGTCGACCTCGTCGGCCTCGAAGGCGACCACCGCGCCGTCGATCGCGGAGACCAGTTCGGAGGCGGCCGAGGTGCACAGCAGGACCGCGCCGTCGTCGGCGAGGCAGAAGTTGACCGGCAGCACGGCGGGCAGCGCCCGGCGGGTGTGGACGATGCGTCCCACCGGCACCTGGGCCAGCAGTTGCAGGCACTCCTGGCGCTCAAGCTCGCGGAATCCGTCGTTCGCATACATCGGCCGGCTCGTCTCTCGCCTGGTACGGCGCTACAGCGTGCGTCCATCCTGGCTGGGCGGGCCGGCCCGGGGCTTGGGCCGTCCGTCCCGGCGGTGCCGGAGAACGGCCCGGTTCCCCTCGCCGTCCGGACGGGCCCGTCAGGCCTCGTTCACGGCGACGACGTCGTGCCGCTCCCCGCCGAGCACGACCTTGAGCGCCCCGGTGTCGGCGGCGTTGGCGAAGACGTCGTACGCCTCCTCCATGTGGTGGAACGGGAAGGTGTGGGTGACCAACTGGGAGGTGGGCAGCCGGCCGGCGGCCGCCATTCGCAGCAGGGTGGGCGTGGAGTAGGTGTCGACGAGGCCGGTGGTGATGGTCACGTTCCTGCTCCACAGCTCCTCCAGACGGAGGGTGGCGGGCTTGCCGTGCACGCCGACGTTGGCCACGTGCCCACCGGGCCTGACCATGCGCGTGCAGACCTCGAAGGTCTCCGGCACGCCGACCGCCTCGACGACCACGTCCGCGCCGAGTCCGCCGGTGAGGTCGGCGATCAGCTGCTCGGGAGCCTCCCGGGCGTCGGCCACGGCCTCGGCGCCGAGCTTCCGCGCGGCCTCCAGACGCGGCGCGGCCAGATCCACCGCGACGACCCGCTCGGGCGCGAACAGCCGCGCGGTGGCGATCGCGGCGAGTCCGACGGGTCCGGCCCCGACGACGGCGACGGTGTCGCCGGGACGCACGTGCCCGTTGAGGACACCCACCTCGTACGCGGTCGGAAAGATGTCGGCCAGCAGCACACCGTCCTCATGGGTCACGACGCTGGGCAGCGGATGCACGGAAAGGTCGGCGTAGGGGACGCGGACGTACTCGGCCTGGGTGCCGTCGATCAGGTGACCGATGATCCAGCCTCCCCCGCCGCGGCACTGGCCGTACATCGCCTCGCGGCAGAAGCGGCACCTTCCGCAGGCGGTGATGCACGACACCAGCACGCGGTCGCCCGGCTGCACAGTGCGCACGTCGCCGCCGACCTCGACGATCTCACCGACGGCCTCGTGTCCGAGCACGGTGCCGGGAGGCACCTCGGGCACGTCGCCCTTGATGATGTGCAGGTCCGTCCCGCAGATGGTCACGGCGTCGACGCGCACGATCGCGTCGGTCGGCTCCTGGACGTCCGGGTCGGGGACGTCCTCCCAAGCGGACTGTCCGGGGCCGTGGAAGACGTAACCCTTCATGCCGATCCTCACCCTCTCGCGGTCGGACGGGTTCCGGACGCGGCGCGCCGCGAGCCGGAATCCAGCGGGCTGCCGGGACTGCCCCGCCCCTCCAGCTTGTCCGGCACCCGGGCTGTCCGCTTGGGCCGGTCGGCCCCACCGGCCGACAGCCGCCCGGAACCACCGGCACCCGCCGCGGAAAGCGCACCCGATCCCCGGTTCCGCCTCGGTGTGCCGGCACGCGAGTCCGCCTCGCTGTGCCGGCACGCGAGTCCGCCTCCGTGTGCCGGTGATGACCGCCTCGCCTCCGGCCCGGTGTGCGCGCGGCGTGCGGGGTGGGGCGGGGGCGCGCCGGGGGGTGCCCGTCCTCGGACCGGCGCGAACGAGGTGGCTCGGCAGCGCACCCCGCGTGGACGCGCCGGCCGCTGCGGGCGGGCAC
>NZ_JBSFNN010000049.1:0-49020 GCF_053587115.1 Streptomyces sp. NPDC003697 | reverse complement strand
CCGAGTACATCCAGTACGAGGGCGTCCGGCCGGCACGCCGAGAGCACGCACCGGACGCCACTCCTTGACGGGCAAACGTTGCCTGCCGCGGCACTGGCCGGGGCGCGAGGACAGCTGCCGGCTTCTGCAGGCCGCCTGCCGGGCCGCGCCGCACCGGGCAGTGCCCCGCGCGAGCGGACGCAAGCCGGCAGGCGGCGCGGTCGCCGGGGTCGGCGCGCCGTGCTGGAGGAATGCGCCGGGGCGCCCTTTCCCGTTCGTGGTCCGGCAAGGGCGCGCTGCTGATCGGCACCGGGCGCGGGTGCACCTGACCGCGGCAAGCCGTCAAGCCGGATTACTCTTCACGCTCCGTGGACCGTGCTGTGTGGTGGGACGTGCTCCGACCGCGCTCGTAGGATGCACAGGAACGGCATCGACCACCTGCGGGGGACGTGTTGAGTGAGCCGGCCTGCGTCGCGCCCGAGGTCCGGGACCGGCTCGTCGTCCGGTTCGGCGCCGATGTGCTCGCTTGGTGTGACGAGTTGCCGGCCCTCGTCCATGAACTCACCGCTCGTTGGAACCTGGGTCTCGTCGCGTCGGGAGGGGGAGGCACCTCGCGGGTGTTCCGATGCTTGCGGCGTGACACTGGTGCCTCAGTGTGGCTGAAGCTCACGCCAGTGCCCTTGATCGCTCGCGAGGAGGCCGAAGCCCTGCGAGCCTGGGCAGATGTGCCGTCGGTCGTCACTTTGCTGGCAGCGGACCTAGCTGCCGGGGCACTGCTGCTGGAGCATGTGGAGCCGGGAGTGCCGGTGCGGGGAGCTCGGTTGGAATGTGGCCGAGGTCGCGGCCCTACTGCGAGACCTGAGGGTCTCGCCTGCCGTGCCGGGGGAGCACTCGGTACTGCGACCGCTCTCACACCGGATCGACTTCCTGTTCGACTTGACTGAACGCAGGCTGCCGGCGGCCCGCCGCACGGTGTGGTTGCCCCGACGGCGCTCGGTCAGGCCCGAGCGGCTGCTCTGGAGCTTGCAGCCAGTGGGCCCGTGGGACTCGTGCATGGTGATCTCCATCCAGCCAACGTGCTGTCTGGTCCGGGCGCCCGCATGGTGGCGATCGACCCGAGGCCGGCATGGGGCGACCCGGACTTCGACGCTGTGGACTGGGTGCTCGGAGGAGTTGCAGACCCAGCCGTGCTGGAGCAGAGGATCGAGGCGTTGGCGGCGCTGGTGCCTGGCCTGTCTCCTCATAGGGTGCTGCATTGGTGCCGGGCTCTGACCTCCCTCGTCGCGGTACCCAGAATGTGTGCGGGGCGGGACGACGCGGAGACCCAGTTCCTCCTTGCCCTGGCCGGCGGCTGATCCGTCCTCTGCTACCACCACGTGTCCCGAAGCGGTGCCCCTTGGGCCCCTCCTACGCCTGCGACGGCGCGCGGCATCGCCTGCCGTCTACGACGCCGTTCGACGCACTGATCCTCGTCTCAGCAGCGTGCCAGGGCACGTCCGTGCACCTGGGGCCGGTTCCGGCACTTCACCCTTGATGCATCTCTCCGGTGGACGCCTGGCCATGGCAGCGCCCCGAGCACCCGCTGCCGGCGCCCTTGCCTCGACCCCCGAAGTTCGGGGAACCAGAGCCGGCCGTGTTTGCTCTCGGTGTGGCTGTCGTCGTCGAGGCGGCGGGTTGACGGGGTCCTGTCTCCTACAGCTTGCGGCCGAGTGCTGCGGCGTGCTGTTGCATCACCGGGGCGATGTGGTTGCGGAGTTCGTCGACGGTGACGCGGGAGCTTGAGGCGCTGACGGAGATGGCGGCGATGAGCTGGCCGGCCGGATCGTGGACGGGTACGGCGATGGAGAGCAGCCCGAGTTCGAGCTCCTCGCTGTTGATTGCCATGCCTGCGGTGCGGACAGCCCGGACGCGGCTTTCGACTTCGGTGGCCGTGGTGGGGGTCCCTGGGGTGCGTGCGGGGAACGGAGCGGCGGCGAGGTAGTCGGCCAGCTCGGCTGCGTCCAGGGCGCCGAGCAGGACCTGTCCGGTGGAGGAGGCGTAGAGGGGGAGCCGGGCGCCGACTCGTATGCCGTTGTCGATGAGCCGGGTGCCTTCGCTGCGCGCGATGAACAGTGATTCGTTGTCGTAGCGCACGGCCAGTGAGGCGGACTCGTCGGTTGCGTCGCGGATGGCGGCCAGGTGCGGCTGGGCGAGTTGGGGGAGCGCGGCGGACTCGCTGTAGGTGGCGCCGATGCGCAGTACGCGGGGAGTGGGCGTGAAGAACTTCCCGTCGAAGGTGACATAGCCCAGCTCGGTGAGTGTGTTCAGGCAGCGGCGTGCCGTTGCCCGGCTCAGGCCGGTGGCGCGGGACGCATCGCTGATGGTGAGCCGGGGAGCGCCGTCCCCGAAGGCCTCGAGGACCGCGAGTCCTTTGGCAAGCCCTGCCATTCCTTCGACGGTCATGCGATCTCCCCCTTGACAGACGTGACTGCTGGCACATCTACTGGCGACGTTCGGAAAACGAGCACATGTTCGCATAGCGAACGAAAAGTTGTCAAGCACTGCTGGAGGTGCACGCATGAGCGCACGGAATGCCGGGACGGGTGCTGCCGCGCCGGCCGGGGTCTCGGAGCGCCGCTGGCCCGAGTCCCTGACCGAGGTGCCGTACTGGGTCTTCCAGGACGAGGACGTCTACCGGGCCGAGCAGGAGCGGATCTTCCACGGCCCGATGTGGAACTACCTCTGCCTCGAGGCCGAGCTGGCCGAACCGGGCGACTTCTGCGCCACTTTCATCGGCGAGCAGCCCGTGCTCGTGACGCGCGACCACGACGGCCAGATCTACGCCTTCGAAAACCGGTGCGCCCACCGCGGCTCGCTGATCGCCATGGAGCACTACGGCCACACCAGGGACTTCACCTGCGTCTACCACGCCTGGACGTACAACCTGCAGGGCGACCTCACCGGTGTCGCCTTCGAAGAGGGCATCAACGGCGAGGGCGGCATGCCGCCGGAGTTCTGCAAGGCCGCCCACAGCCCCCGGCGGCTGCGGCTGGCCACTGTGCACGGCCTGGTCTTCGGCAGCCTGGACAACGACGTACCCGGGATCGAGGAATACCTCGGCCAGGAGATCCTCGACCGGATCGAGCGGGTCCTCGGCGGCCGCAAGCCGGTCGTGCTGGGCCGGTTCACCCAGAGCCTGCCCAACAACTGGAAGCTGTACATGGAGAACGTCAAGGACTCCTACCACGCCAGCATCCTGCACCTGTTCTTCACCACCTTCGGGCTCAACAAGCTGAACCAGAAGGGCGGCATCATCGTCTCCGAGAACGGTGGCCACCACGTGAGCTGGTCGGCCATCAACCGAGAGGCGGAGACCGGGGAGCACTACAGGGACCAGAAGATCCGGTCCGACTCCGAGTACCAGCTCCAGGACCCGTCGCTGGTCGACAGCTTCAGCGAGGTCGGGGACGACATCACGCTGCAGATCCTCTCGGTTGCGCCCGGCTTCGTGCTCCAGCAGATCCAGAACTCCGTCGCCGTACGCCAGGTGCTGCCGACCGGGGTGGACTCCACCGACCTGCACTGGACCTACCTCGGCTTCGAGGACGACACCGAGGAGCAGCAGCTGACCCGCCTCAAGCAGTCCAACCTGGTCGGCCCGGCCGGCTATGTCTCCATGGAGGACGGCGCCATCGGCGGCTTCGTGCAGCGGGGCATCACCGGGGCGAGCAAGGAGTTCGCGACCGTCCAGATGGGCGGTGACCAGGCGGTCTCCAGCGAGAGCCGGGTCACCGAGGCCTCGATCCGCGGGTTTTGGAAGGTTTACCGCGAGGCCATGGGTTTCGCCGTCGGCGCGGGCGAGGGAGCACAGGCCTGATGGATGCACACCACCTGATCAGCCGCGCCCAGGGGCACTACGTCCGCGCCATCGATGACGGCCCGATCGAGGACTGGCCGGAGTTCTTCGCCGACGACGCCTTCTACAAGGTCACCACGGCGGACAATCACCGCCGCGGACTGCCGGCCGGGATCATCTGGGCGAACAACAAGGCGATGCTCAAGGACCGGGTCTCCGCGCTGAAGGAGGCCAACATCTACGAACCGCACGCCTACCGGCACATGCTCGGTCAGCCTGCGGTGCTGGAGGAGAGCCGGGCCGGCGCGACCAGCGAGACCTCCTTCCTGGTCATCCGCATCACCGGGAACGGGCCGGCCGATGTGTTCGCCAGCGGCCGCTACCTCGACGAGTACGTCTTCGAGGACGGCAGAGCCCTGATCAAGAAGCGGATCGTGGTCTGCGACAGTTCCCGTATCGACACACTGCTGGTGCTGCCACTGTGACCGGGACACCCAGACTGCTGCTCACCACCGGCGACCCCAACGGGATCGGGCCGGAGATCGCGCTCGCGGCCGTCGCCGAGCTCGCCGACCAGGCGCCGGTCGTGGTGGGCGACCGCCATGTACTCGAACCGTACGCCGAGCGCGCGGGGCTCGTGCTGCGCGCGGCGCAGCCGGGTGCGGCCGCCGAGCGCGGCGTGTGCGACCTGGTCGACGTCGGCGCCCTGGCCCCCGGTGACCTGGCGGTCGGCCGGGTCACCGCGCCCGCGGGCGCCGCCACCATCGCGTACACCGCCGCAGCGGTACGGCTGGCGATGGACGGCAGTTACGCCGGAGTGGTCGCCTGCCCGCACTCGGAGACGGCCGTCCACCGGGCCGGAATCGTCTTCGCCGGCTACCCGCCGCTGATCGCGGAGCTCACCGGCACCGCGCTCGAGAAGGTCTTCCTGATGCTGGTCGGCGGCGGTCTGCGCATCGCGCACGTCACACTGCACGAGCGGCTGGCCGACTCGCTGGCCCGCCTCACCCCCGAGCTGGTCACCGACGCCGGGCTGGCGCTGCACCAGGCGCTGCGGGCAACTGGCATCGCCGATCCCCGGATCGCAGTCTTCGGGCTCAATCCGCACGCCGGTGAAAACGGCCTGTTCGGCGACGACGACAAACTGGTCACCGAGCCCGCGGTGGCTGCTCTCCGCGAGCTCGGCGTCCGCGCCGAGGGCCCTGTCGGAGCCGACATCCTGCTCGGCGGCGCCCGCGACCACGACGCCTACCTGGCGATGTACCACGACCAGGGGCACATCCCGGTCAAGGTCCTGGCAGGACGTACCGCGGCCGCAGTCACCATCGGTGCCGGTGCGCCCTTCGCCAGCGTGGGCCATGGTCCCGCCTTCGACATCGCCGGGCAGGGCAGCGCCGACCCGGGCGCCGTGCTCGCAGCTCTCCGGCTGCTCGCCAACGACTGTTCAGGAAGGCTGAGATGACCTTCACCATCAGTGTCCGCGGCTCCGACATCGCCTTCGGCTGCGAGCCGGGGCAGAACGTCCTGGACGCCGCCGAGGCGGCCGGCTGGGCGATTCCGTACTCCTGTCGCAAGGGCGTGTGCGACACCTGCCTCGGCTCGGTGACCGCGGGCCCGCTGGACGTGCCGGGCAGCGAGGCCGTCTGCGGCCCGGCCGAGGTCCGGCTCTGCCGGGCACAGCCGGCCGGCGACATCGAGATCGCGCCGCGTCGGATCGCGGCACGCACCCCGCCGGTGCGCAAGCGGCTGACCACGACGGTGTACCGGCGCCGCCAGGTCGCCCCCGGCGTCACCGTTCTCGACCTGCGCTACCCCATCGGCCGGCGGACGCCCTTCCAGGCCGGCCAGTTCCTCAACGTCATCCTCGACGACGGCGATACCCGCTCGTACTCGCTGGCCAACGCACCCCAGCACAACGACCTCGCCCAGCTGCACGTCCGGCACGAACCCGACGGCGTGTTCTCAGCCCGGATCCTGCAGCAGCTGGAGTTCCACGACACCGTGGAAATCGAGGCGCCCTTCGGCGAGTTCTTCGTCGAGGACGGCGACGGGCCCCTCCTCCTGCTCGCCACCGGCACCGGGTTCGCACCCATGCGGTCGATCATCCTCGACCACATCGCCCGGCGCCTGACCCGCCCGATCCACCTGTACTGGGGCGCACGCACCCTCGAGGATCTCTACGCCCACACCACCCTCCAAGCCTGGACCCGGCGCTACCCATGGTTCCGGTTCACCCCCGTGCTCTCCCGGCCGCACACCGGCTGGGAAGGCGCCGGCGGTTGGGTACAAGCAGCCGCGATCGCGGACCATCCCGACCTGAGCAGCCACCACATCTACGCCTGTGGCAGCGAAGCAATGACCCGAACCGCCGCCGAGGAGCTGGCGCGCGAGCGCGATGTGACTCCCGACCGGTTCCACTCCGATGCGTTCGTCTCGGCCGCGGGAGCCCTCGCCGGCGTCGAGTAACCCTTCTCCATGTGGAGTGCATTATGTCCGACACCACTTCATCCCCGTCCGCCGCCGTATCGGACCCGCCGGAGCCGCTCAAGCTGCCCGGCTTCATCGACGGACGCCGCCCGGGCGGTTTCCAACTGCGCACCGTGCTGCTGTGCGGGCTGGTCATGCTGCTCGACGGGTTCGACACCCAGGCGATCAACTACATGGCCCCGGCCATCACCCAGGACTGGGGCATGTCCAAGGGCACCATGGCCACGATCTTCTCAGCCGCACTGGTCGGCCTGATGATCGGCTATCTGCTGCTGGCCCCGCTCTCCGACAAGTTCGGCCACAAGCGACTCGTCATGGCGGGAGTCGCCATCTTCTCGCTCTCGACCCTCGCCTCGGTGTGGGCCCAGAGTCCCGACCAGCTCCTGATCATGCGGGTGATCACCGGAATAGGCCTCGGCGCGGCCACCCCGAGCACCATCGCGCTCACCGCCGAGTACAGCCCCAAGCGGCTGCGAGCCAGCCTGGTCCTGGCGATCTACTGCGGTTTCTCACTCGGGTTCGTGGTCGCCAACTACGCCGCCGACTGGCTCATCCCCGCCCACGGCTGGCGCTCGGTCTTCGTGGTCGGCGCCGTGCTGCCCCTGGCCCTGCTCCTCGTACTGGCCTGGCAGCTGCCCGAGTCGATCTCCTACATGCTGCGCCGCGGGGAGAACGCCAAGGCGTACGCCCTGTGCCGCCGGATCGACCGGACGCTGCCGAAGACAGACAAGGCGCACATCGAGGCGGAAAGCGCCACCCCCGGCAAGCGGGTCAAGGTCACCGACCTGCTCTCCGGCCGCCAGCTGCTCGGCACGGTCCTGCTGTGGGTCGTCTTCGCGATCAACCTGGCGATGTTCTACGGCCTGCAGAGCTGGATGCCGACCATCCTTGCCGATCGCGGCTACTCCGCCGGCACCCTGGCGACCGCCGCGTCCATGACGACCATCGGCGGCATCGTGATCGCCTTCGTGGTCGGGCCCGCCATGGACCGGCTGGGCGCCTACGGCTCCCTGGGCACGCTCTACTTCGCAGGCTGCGGCTTCCTGGTCCTCATGGGCCTGGCGCTGGGCTCGCCCGTCTGGACGGTCCTGGCGACGATCTTCCTGGTCGGCTGCGCCGTCAGCGGCGGCCAGAAGAGCGTCATCGCACTCGCTGCGGCCTTCTACCCCGAAGAAGTCCGCTCCACCGGCGTCGGCTGGGCGTTGGGCATCGGCCGCGTCGGCGGAATCGTCGGCCCGATGATCGTCGGAGGCATGCTGGCCGGCGGCATGGGCCACGAGCAGCTGTTCCTGCTCCTCGCGATCCCCACCGCGCTGTGCGGTCTGATCGTCCTGTACCTCGGACACCGCGCGAAGCAGCTCAAGACGGCCTGATCCCGGACACCGGCACTGCGGGGGACGGCACCGGCCGGCACGGCCGGTGCCGTCCCCCGCACACGGTGTACGCGCCGATTACTGCGCCCGGGCAGGTCGGGCCGCGTGGGCGTCCTCGCCCCAAGGACGCCGCCGAGCCGATCACGTCGACGGATGTCCAGCTGGTCGAGCCTTCCTCGAGTTCCTCGCCCACATCCCCGGCGAGGAGCGGGAGCTCGGGCCTGCTGGCCAACCGGGCTCTGGAGCCGTACACCGGGCCGACGGACAGCGAGGAGGACCGGCACGAACTGGTCGTCAGAAAACGGTGTATACCCGCTTCCGCCGCTACGCCCTGGACGGCGTGTCCACCCGGGCCCTTCAGCAGATCCAGGCCCAGGCCGACGCGGCCGGCGACCTCGACTGGCCGGTCCAGACCGACTCCACCGTCGTCCGCGCCCCCGCGTAAACGCGGCATCGCACACGTCATCCCCGAGAAGACCGACCAGCGTCATACCTGCTCTGGGCAAGATCCGTTCGAAGACGGACCCTAGTAGCTGTCGTAGCTGGGCCTGCTGTTGGGCCGGTAGACGCCGACGACGGTGCCGCCCTTCGTCGTCGAGACGCTGACCGGCTCCAGCGCAGTGGGGATCGCTCCGTCGGCGAACAGCCGCTTGCCGGTGCCGATGATCACCGGATGGATGGTCAACCGGTACTCGTCGACGAGGTCGTGCCGCATGAGGGTCTGAGCGAGGTCGCCGCTGCCGACGACGTTGAGGTTGCCGCCGTCGGACGCTTTCAGCTTGCGTACGGCGTCGACGATGTCGCCCTCCAGCAGCGTGGAGTTCTGCCACTCGACGGACGTCAGGGTCCGGGACGCCACGTACTTGTGCATGCTGTTCATCCGATCGGTGAACGGGTTGTCGGGATCGGCGGTCGGCCAGTACGACGCGAAGATCTCGTACGTCTTGCGGCCGAGCAGCATCGCGTCAGAGTGCTCGTACCAACCCGCGATGGCCGTACCGACCTCGTCGTCGGCCACCGGTTTCTGCCAGCCGCCGTGCTCGAAGCCGCTCTCAGCGTCCTCGTCCGGACCGCCCGGCGCCTGCATGACGCCGTCCAGCGTCAGGAAAGTGCAAACGATGATCTCGCGCATGGTGCGCTCCCTTCGTCGGGGGGTAGACCGCACGACCGCTGGAAACTCATCGGCGGAACCTCCCGGGGACAGCACACCTGGCGCCGGGCCGGCGGCATCTCCCCAAGCCGTCGGCGCCACCGGACACGTCCACGTGATCAAGTCCTTGCACCGCTTCCGGGGAACACTGGCCGACAGCGGGCTCGCACGTCATCCCTGGGCCCGTGACGCGCTCGGTCCGCAGGTTCGCGACCTGATCGCGCCAGTGACGTAGGCGCTGACAGTTTCCACAGCGCGCATGATGGCGTCGATGGCGGCCAGCATGGCCTCGGTCACGGCGAGGCCGTTCGGGTCAAGGGCGGGCGGCGGGGACGTCACCTGGTACCACGTCAGGGAACCAGCGGCCCAGCCAGCACGGCCACCCCCGCCTCGCGGTCCCCGGCCCAGGTCACCGATCCGGTATCCCGAGGCTTGCGCCCCCACAGCATCAGCAGCAGGTCCTCAGCAAGGCCCGAGACCTCCGCGACCGGCTCACCGGTCCCATAGGTCCAACAGCGGCCCGAATCGGTGGCGGTGATCCGCACGGCCTGCTCGGCACGGATGGCGGCCCCCTTGGAGATCATGAGGGGCGCCATGGTGTCGAAGACCTCGGCAACACCGTCGGCGGCGAGTGCCGGATCCATCGGTGTCGTCGGGCCGAGCGCGTGCTCGGCGTCCCACCGGTGCATCAGCGTCTCCTGACTGCGGCGCCGACGCCAGAATCCGACTGTGTGCGGTGGGAAGAACGTCCACGCCTCGGTCGAGGGATCAACCGACAGCGCCTGCACGAGTGCGTCCGCCGTCTCGGCATACCAGGCTTTGAGGCCGGCAGGCTCACGGGGCGCGGCACCCTCGTCATAGCTGTAGCCATGCCCCTCCCGCACCGCCGCGACGACCCACAGGTTCCCCGCTCCCATGTGTACGGCCAGATCCACCAGCCTCCAATCGCCGCAGTGCTCGATCGGAGCCGACAAATCACCGTCCAGCACCGCGTCGAACGCATCCAGCTCGCGCCGAAGTTCCACCAGATAGTCCACGACGCCAAGGTACAGCCCACCAACCATGCGGGGCTTGCCGCACGACCAAGGCGAACGCTCCCTGATGGGGCGCCACTAGGATCCGTCTTCACAACGGACCCTGCCCAGAGCAGGAGCGTGGCGCGGGAGACCGCTGCTTCTCAGCGGCACATCTTGGACCTCGACTACTCACCCCCGGGAGGCCGCGAGTTGGTTAAAACTCAGGGCAGTTCGGTGAGAACTCAGGGGTCTGTCGCCCTCATGTCAGGGGTGGGCCCGTGGGTTCGCGGTGAAGTCGCGGGGTCGGGGTTGGTGAATGCTTGCCGGCTGTGCACGAGCAGCTCACGCATCCCCGGGGTCTGCGTGTTCTTCCAGATCAGGGCGAGCACTGCGGGGGTATCAACATCATGGATGGTGAGGGCGGTGAGCCGGTCGCGGTAGCTCGCGGCCATGGAGTCGCTGAGGACGGCGACGGCGAGCCCGCGGGCGGCGAGGCCGGCGATGGCGTCCGCGGCGCTGGCCTGCAGAGTGATCGCCGGTTGGAGGCCCTGTGCGGCGCAGGCCTGGTCGAATACCGTGCGCAGACCGGCGCCGGGCGGCATGCACACGATCGGGTAGGCCATCAGATCGCGCAGGGTGAGCTGTCGCTGTGTCGCCAGGGGGTGCCCGGCCGGCACTGCCGCGACGAGCCGCTCGCTGATGATGGTCAGCGCGTCCAGCCCGTCGGGGGTGGCGGTAGCGGCCCCTATGAGTGCCAGGTCGACGGTGCCGGTGCGCACCTTCTCGACGAGCCGGTCGGAGCCGTCCTCCAGCAGTGAGATCTCCACACCGGGATGTGCCTGGTGGAACGCGGCGAGGGCGTCGAACAGCGGGGTGAGGGTGCAGCCGATGACCATCCCGACGGTGAGGTGCCCCCGGATCAAGCCGGTCACCTCGCCCACCGCCTGGCCGACGGCCCCAGCGGCGGCGAGTGCGGCGCGGGCGTGTTCGAGTGCGGACTTTCCCGCGACGGTGAGGGTGACGGTGCGGGCCGACCGGTCGAACAGCTCGGCTCCGAGTTCCCGTTCCAGTTGGCGGATCTGGGCGCTGACGCCGGACTGGCTGATGTGCACCCGCTCGGCTGCCCGGGTGAAGTTCTGCTCCTCGGCGACCGCGACGAAGTATTCCAGCTGCCTCAGCTCCATGACTGCGGATTCTAGTTTCCAGAAGATTCATCTGTTGGACTTCTGGCCAGTCGGCGGCGACGCTGGGAAGCGCCAAAGCCCGACGTCAGGAGGAATTCATGCCGGAGTACGAGAAGGCCCTGCGGCCCGAGGACATCACCCGCTTGTTCGTCGAACGATCCAACGCCGGAGATGCGGCGGGGGTCGCCGCGCTTTACGAGGAGGGTGCGGTGATGGCCTACCCGCCCGGCGACCGGACGGTGGGCCGGGAGGCGATTCGTGCGCTGTGGGAGAAGGTACTGGCCAACGGTCCCCGTTTCGAGCAGGAACAGCCGCTGCCGACGCTGATCAGTGGCGACATCGCCCTCACCTCGACTCCTCCGAAGGACGGGGCCGGTGCCCGGGCGCAGGTCGTCCGGCGCCAGCCTGATGGAAGCTGGCTGCGCCTGCTCGACCAGCCCGAGTTCGTCGCACCCACCCGCTGACCCCTCGCCTCGTGAGTTCGCGGAACTGAAGGCTGTTGGGCGTGGCCCCGAGGGGTCGGTGCCCCCAGAGAGGCCGGATGCCAGGTAGTGGTGCTGGCCGCTTGCCGGCAGCCGCGTTGTCTGCACCAGCGGGTTGAGTGGTGCTCAGCCACTTGGAAGTGGGTCACTTTTGCGAAGTGTGGACGGTAGTCAACGTGGCGCGAAGTCCTCTTGAGACGGCCTGCAGGCGGCAAAAGACTGCTGCGTAGCAAGGCCGCGCCTGCATCCCGGGAGGCGCGGCACAGCAGTCACGATCGCAATGCGAGGAGAACGCCGATGCCCGACGCCGGCCGTCGAGACGCCGAACACTCGATCACGCTGACCGACGGCACCGCCACGCGGACCCGTGAGGCGGGCCCCGTCGATCTGGTGCCGGTCCAGGAACTGCACCGCCGCTGCTCGCCGGGCAGCCGAGCCCTGCGGTACCACGCGGGCAAGTCCGGGCTGTCACCTGCCGAATGGCGTCAGTTGTCCAGCCCGGAGCGCGGCACCACGCTGGTGACCGCTCCGGCCGATCGTACGGACCACATCATCGCCATGACCAACGTCATGCGCACACATCAGCAAGGGGTGGGGGAACTCGCGATCCTGGTCGAGGACGCGTGGCAGGCCAGGGGGCTCGGCACCGCGCTGGCCGAACATGCGGCGACCTTGGCCCGCCGCGAGGGACACCACACGCTGACCACCGCGGTGGTGGCGAGCAACAAGCCGATGCTCCATGTCCTGGGGAAACTGGATGCGACGCCGCTCGACGCCACCGGGCCCGTGCTCGACCTCCACATCCTGCTCTAGGTACGGCTTCGACGATCACGGGTGATGGATCACGACGGGGTAGCCGGACAGGTTCCTGGCCCCCGAACCGCTCGCGTCTCGCTCGCCCCCACCGGTCCGGTGGGTGAGCGCCCGGCGAGTTCCTGCAGGCGCCACAGACGGTACGTCACAGTGTTGCGGTGGCAGTACATCCGGGCGGCGGTCTCGGTGGCGGACCCACTGGCCGAGTAACCACACGACGTAGTCGTGGCGACAGTCCGCCCACGTCGACAATCCGCCCGCGTCAGACGTCGGCGGACACTGTGCCGCGGATGAGGTCCGCAGCCCGTTCCGCGATCATGATCGTCGGTGCGTTGGTGTTGCCCCTGACCACGGTCGGCATGACCGAGGCATCGACCACCCGTAGCCCCGCCACACCGTGCACGCGCAGCTCGTGGTCGACCACCGGGCCGATCGCGCAGGTGCTCGTCGGGTGGTACAGGGTCTGCAGCTCGCGCCGCGCGTAAGCCAGCAGGTCGGCGTCGCTGTCGGACGGCGGCGTCAGGAAGTCCGACCGGCGGTGGAGGCGCAGGGCGGGCTGTCCGACGATGTCCAGTACCAGCCGCAGCGCCCGGATCGCTGTGGCCCGGTCCTCCGCGGTGGACAGGTAGTTGTGCAGGATGCGCGGCTTGGCGCTGGGCAGCGTCGAGCGCAGCGTGACCTTCCCGCGGCTGGTGGGTGCGAGCAGCACCGCGCCGATGTGGAAGGCGTGATCGGTGGCGGCTCCCAGCCCCTCCTGGTGGAACATGGCCGGTACGGCGTGGATCTGCACGTCCGGGGCGTCGAGACCGCCTGTGGTGCGGAAGAACCCGCCGCCCTCACCGACGTTCGAGGTGAGGGGCCCGCGGCCTGCGGCTTCCAGCAGCCGCAGGTTCTCGGAGGTCTCAGCGGTGAGCAGGGATTCGGTGTCGGTGAGATGGACGACGGCCAGATGCGGGTGGTCCTGGAGATTCTCGCCGACCGGCAGGTTCACCTTGGGGGTGATGCCGAGGGTCGCAAGCTCGTCGGCGACGCCGATGCCCGAGAGCATGAGCAGCTGGGGTGAGTTGTAGGCGCCCGCTGAGAGGACGACCTCCCGTTCGCACCGAAGTTCCTGCGTCGCCCCGGCCCGGTCCACCTCGACACCGACGGCCCGTTCCCCGTCGAGGAGGACGCGGGTGCACTGCACCCCGGTGAGCACGGACAGGTTGGGCCGTTCGACGGCCGGCCGCAGGTAGGCGTCGGCCGTGCTGCACCGCAGGCCGCCGCGCTGGGTGAGCTCGTAATACCCGACGCCGTCCTGCTCAGGGCCGTTGAAGTCGAGGTTGACCGGATGCCCCGCCTGCTGAGCCGCTGCCAGGAAGGCGTCGATGAGGGGGTTGCGGGAGCGCCCGGGGTTGACCGGGAGCGGGCCGCCGGCGCTGTGCCATTCGGAGGCGCCGGAGTGGTGGTCCTCCGACCGCAGGAAGTACGGCAGTACGTCGTTCCAGCCCCAGCCCTTGGCGCCGACGGCGGCCCATGAGTCGTAGTCGCGGCGGTGGCCGCGGATGTAGATCATGGCGTTCATCGAAGATGAGCCGCCGAGCATGCGGCCGCGCGGCAGATAGCGCCGTCGGCCCTCGAGGCCGGGCTCGGGCTCGCTGAGGTAGTCCCAGTCGTACTTGGTCCGGAACAGCTTCGGGAACGCGGCCGGGACGTGGATCTCCTGGGCGTCGTCGGCCGGGCCCGCCTCCAGGAGCAGGACGCGTACGTCGGGGTCCTCGCTGAGCCGGGCGGCGAGCACACAGCCCGCGGATCCCGCACCCACGATGATGTAGTCGTACATGGTGTGCCCTCTCTCTCGGCGGCCGGACACGCGGTCAGTACTGGATGGCCTTGGTCTCCAGGAACTCCTTGAAGCCCGGGCGCCCGGCCTCCCGGCCCACGCCAGACTGCTTGTACTCCCCGAACGGGGCAAGGGGGTCGAATGCGCCACCGTGGACGGGGCGGGTTGCGGGGGGTGGCCAGGGCGTGGTGCGAAAGTGGATCAAGGTCGTGGTTGGTCACGTCCCACGCGGTGGACGGCGAGCAGCCGTGGGTCCGGACCACCGCACAAATATGTGATCACGGGGGACGAACGGGTGCTGACTTCGGCCGAGTGCCTGAACTGATCGCACCCACAGGCCGGCTGCAATCCTCGTGGCTCGCAGCACGGGACGAGTGGCCTCCAGGTGCCCACCAGGACGGGACAGGTCTGCGCTTCGCACCTGATGCCGACCTGGACAGCCCCCGCGTCCTCTCGGAGTGGGTCGAACGACTGCAACAGCAGTCGGACAGGTCAGTTGCTGTGGGCGAAGAACGCGTCCACGCCACCCATGGGTGGATTGTCGAGGGCAACAGCTACCTGGGAGCCATCGATCGGCGGCACTACCGTCCGCGGACGGCGGCGCCCCGGGAGACGAGACTCCGCGCGCGCTGAGGGAGACTGGCGGCCTCCAGCGCACTGTATCTCCCGCTCGCCACCAGCTGGAACTTGACACCCTCCCGGCCTTCCGGGTGCTCGTAGCCGTCGGGGAGGAACCGCCGGTAGTGCTCGCTGGCGCGTTGGAAGAACTGCGGGCGCTCGGAACGGGGGAGACATCCCTCCAGATTGAGAAGGAAGAGGTAATGACGGATCATACGGGTGAAGAGAAAGGGAGCCACAACGTCCAGGACGTCGCGCGCCTCGAGCAGGTCGAAGCTCTCTTCGTACCGGCCGAAGACGTCGAAGTGGGTGCCGTCCGGTGAGCCTGCGGGGTGTTGAGTGTGCCGGCGGCGGATCTGGACGCAGTTCCATTTCAGGACGGCGACCCGGTCGGCGCCGAGCATGGCGCGGTGGACGACTGTGACCTCCTCGTGGAGGCCGTCGGGGAACGCGAGTTCCTGCCGGATCCACAAGTCGCGGCGGATCAAACGGTCCCAGGAGTAGGCGGGAGCACCGAACAACTCGGGCTGATCGAGCGAGGCGAAAGACTCACGTCCCTGCCGGGCGAGCAGGTCGGCGGCGGCACCGGGCCACGAGCGGCCGCGATGGAGGCGCGTGTGCCCGAAGAGAAGAACATCCGGCTCGTCCGTCGACTGCAGCTGATCGGCCATCGCCTGAAGCGTTCCATCCCCGATGATGTGATCGCTGTCCAGGAACAGCAGGTAGTCACCGGCGGCGCGCTCCGCCCCCGCGTTGCGTATTCGGCCGATGTCGGCGACGCCCGTCAGCCGCACGACCGAGACCCGCCCATCGCGCCGGGCGTAGTCATCCACCAAGCCCGCAGGGCATTCAGCAGACTGGTCCAGGACCGCGACGACCTCCACGTCCCGGAACGATTGGTTCAGTATCGAGTTCAGGCAGACCCCCAGCTGTCCCTGAAGGTCGTACGCTGCGACTATGACGCTGATCATCGGCGTGAACTCCGCTCGAAACGCTGCGAGATGAACAGGGGGCGGGCCCGCCACGCTGTCTTGATGCTGCCCGCTTACCTCCCCCGGAGAGCAGGCGGCGTGACCCCGACCGGGGTCACTGTGTTCAGCGCGTCCCAGGTCCTGCGTGTCACAGGTGGCGGCGCTTCGTTACAAGATCGCCAAGCTTGTGCTCGATCTCCCGCTGCTGTAGTCGCGCGTGCTGCCATGGCTGGTCCCGGGCGGATGGTGCGTCGCTGCGCCGGGGTGCTTTGGCGACAGCACGACCGTGCACGGCCGGGCACCCCTTGACAGCCGGCATGCCGGCCCGGCCGACTGGACCCACCTTCGGCAACTACACCCCTACGGCGATCAACGCCGGCACGCTGCGGGCGTCAGCCTACGAGGCCGAGGACGTTTGCCATGAAGCCGTAGCTCTCGTGCACTGCTCCATGATTGCCCAGGCGGTGCGAAGAGCCGCGGCCGGCCGGCAGCTTGCGCCGTAGGCCGAGCGGGAGGTGGTCGGCCCAATCATTGAGCGACTCCTATTGGACGCCCACAACACCGCAGACACGCGGGAGACGGCGCAGGCCTGCTCGAGCGGAGGGACCTGGTCGGCCTGCGCCTGGTGCTGGTGGCGCTGTCGCGGGCTGAGGAGTGGTGGAGGCGGCGTACGACCCTGTCCAGCACGGTCGCCGCTGTCCCCGCCGTGGAGACGGCCCTGCACGACGGCGCCAGACCCGCCGGCCTCGCCGTCTGCGCCCTGTGCTGCCATGCTCTGGCTGGGTTTTCTGACCCTGGCCCAGTACCGTGTCCGCGTCCTGGCGCAGGAGGGCCTGCCCCGGCCCCCACGCCGTCGCTTGCCACGGCGGCGGCTCTGTACGCGGTCGCCCTGGCGGTGCGCGCGGCGACTCCGGTCGTCTAGGGCCTGTCCGGCGGATCTTTGAACCGCTTCGTGTCCCGGTCCGTTCGCATGGTCATGGGGCGGGGCGATCTCACGAACAGCGAATGGTCGCGGCTGCTGCCGCATCTACCGAAAACCGGCGGGCGGGGCGGACGATGGACCAGTCACCGCAAGATGATCAACGGCATCCTCTTCCGGGAGCGCACCGGCGTCCCGTGGCGTGATTTGCCAACGCGGTTCGGAAAATGGAAGACGGTCTATGAGCGACATAGACGCTGGTCAGCCGACGGCACGTGGGAGACGATCCTCGATGCCGTCCAGGCCGACGCGGATGCGGAAGGCCGTATCGACTGGAGCATGGTGAGCGTGGATTCGACGTCCTGCCGCGCTCATCAACACGCCGCCGGGGCCCGCAGGGATGCGCCGCGTGTCCCGAAAAAAGATCACGGTCTCGGCAGCACCGCCCTGATGAGGGACTCGGACGCTCCCGGGGCGGACCGACTTGCAAGATCCACCTTGCCAGTGAGGGCGGACGTCGCCCGCTTGCGTTCCTGGTCACGCCGGGCCAGTGGGGGGATGCCCCACAGTTCATCCCGGTCATGGAACGTATCCGCGTCGCCCGTCTCGAAGGCGGACGCCCGCGGACCCGGCCTGATCACCTCGGCGGCGACAAGGCCTACTCGTCTCGCCGCAACCGCCGCTATCTGCGGAGACGGCAGATCAAGCACACCATTCCTGAGCCACGAGACCAGCGGGCCAACCGCCGGCGCCGTGGCAGCAAAGGCGGTCGACCCGCCGGATTCGACAAGACGATGTACAAGCGCAGGAACGAGGTCGAGCGGACTATCAATGCCGTGAAGAACTTCCGGGCTGTGGCTACGAGGTACGACAAGCGAGCCTATGTCTTCCACGGCACTGTCACCGTCGCTGCGATCCGGCTCTGGCTCCGCACATGAGCTTTCATGCGGTCTCATCGCTGCCAGAGGAAGGCGGCCTCGCTACAGGGGTGGCAGTGAAAGACGTAGCCGCGGCCACCTCCGCCAAAGTTGGCGGAGGTCGCGAAGTCGGAGCCTTCCTCGAGTTCGGCCGTGAAGGTCATACGGGTTGTGCAGGAGGGACAGTCGGGGGTCTCGTCACCTTGGAGCCAGTCGGGTTCGCCACCCAGCCGTCCCAGAACCGGCTCTGCGGTTGGCGTGTCGGCTGGGTGGGGGTGCAAGGCGGTCACCGCAGCAAGCAGCGTCTCGCCCTCAGCGGGGACGGTGGCCGCCGATAGCTGACCTTTGAACACGAAGGCGCGGTTGGCGCCGGCGGTGGCGTCCCAGTCGTCACACATGCCCGGGTCATTCTGGCAAAAGAAGACCGCGACCGCCCCCAGATCGAGGGGCAGATGAGCGAGGAACTGCATGGGATCGCCGCATTCGCGGCAGTTCGGCCAGACGAATCCATCCGGGACGAGTGGCACTCCCCCCGTGCGCAGTACGGGAGCGTCAGCTACGGCTTCTCCACCGTTGACCAGCAGCATGCCCAAAGCCTAGGTGCAACGTTCCCCACTCCAACCTGAGGGGGCGACCGGGCGCAAGCCAAGATCCGCCGGACAGGCCCTAGTGCTCTGACCGCATACCTTCGCCGGGGTGGGCGGATGTGGGGCTATTAATGCCAGCTACCTGGCCGGGGCATCCGCCTATGCTCGGCTCGTGCAGCCGCTTTCCGACCGCAGCAATCCGTTGATCACGGCGTTCCCAGCCGAGCTTGCAAGCGATGCCGAGGCAGTCCTGGCGGTGATGCCTGATTCTCGGCTCCAGCCGCATGCCTCGTTCTCGGTCGTTGTCGAGGGCCAGCAGGTTTTGATCCCCGGGCGCCTCTACAACGACGAGCCGCCAACTGACAGGGTGGCGTCGCTTTCGTCGCGCCAACAACAGCTTCTGCACTGCCTGTACTCAAGGCACTGCGACGGCATGGTCAGGCAGCGCCACCTGGAGAAGGTCGTTGGTTCCACGGACCCATGGGTCGTCCCCTTCGTCGTTCAGTTGGTTGGCGAGTACGTCTTGGAGATCCTGGTCGTCATCTGCGATGAGCTCCGTGATCTCGCCACGCCCGGCACCTACGGCCACCTCGTTTACGGGCAGTTCCTCGTGGACAACGCTGCCTTCTTCGCGCGCACTCAACGGCGGGTCGTGAGCTACTGGAGCTGCTACTACCGGGGCACCTACGCGAGTTTTCGGGGCTACCCCGGGTGCACGATTCTTGACCTCCTACGGTCCGCTGCCTCCGACAGAGCAGGACATCCCTGGCCCAACCTCGCTCCAGCTGGCGCCAGGGTGGACGGCTACTGCTAGAACCCGGCCGGGCAAGGTCGCCGGGCTGGTCAAGCGGCATCGGCGAGGGGACGTCCGCCCCAACGGACGCCCTTCTCGCTGCGGATGCGAGCGCGCTCGCGGCGCTGGGCTGCCAGCACGTCGGGGTGACGGGCATTCGCGTTGCGCCAGCGCAGATGGGCGTGCAGGGCCCGGGTCTGCACGGTGTGGTTGCGGTGGTTGCGGTGGTTGGAGTTGGCGATGGTGAACTGCCGCAGCGGCCCGAAGTGCGCCTCGATTGGGTTGGCCCAGGACGCGTATGTCGGCGTGAAGCACAGCTCGACTCGGTTCTTCTTCGCCCAGCGGCGAATCGTCTCGCCCTTGTGGGCGGACAGGTTGTCCAGGATGACGTAGATGGGGCCGCCGTCCGGTCGGGCAGCCCGGACCGATCTGAGCGCGGCCAGCGTGTTCGCGGCGCCCTTCTTCCGGCGGTTGACGCCCCAGAGCGTGTCGTCACCAACCGAATAGCAGCCGTGGAAGTACCTGACGCCATGCGTGCGGTGGTAGGTCGCCGGGTGCCGCTCGGGGTGACTGGCCGGAGCCCAGCCCGAGCCGGCGGTGGGGCGGATGCCGAGCGGGCCGAACTCGTCGAAGGCGAAGACCCGGTCCGGGAAGCGGTCGAGGACTTCCTCGATCCGGTCCAGCTTTGCCTCGCGGTCGGGGTCCGGGGATTCCTTCCAGGTCTTGGTGCGCTGGAAGGTGATGCCGCGGCGGGCGAGCAGACGGCGTAACGCCTCGCGGCCGATGCGGATGACCTGCCCGTGGACTTTCCTCAGGTGGGCCAACAGTTTGCGGATGGACCATCGAATGAAGGGCTGACCGAGCTTGGTGGGGCGGGTGGTGGCCGTCTGGATGACGAAGTCCTCGTCGTCAGGGGTGAGCAGGCGGGGACGGCCTCCCGCCCACTGAGGGTCCAGGCAGGCCAGGCCGATCTCGTTGAACCGGTGGATCACCTCCCGGACGGTGCCGTCGTCGGCCTGCACCAGCTGGGCGATCACCGGGACCCGGTTCCCGCCGGCCGACGCCAGCAGCATCATCGCCCGTCGGAAGCGGACCGAACTGGTGCTGCCCCGACGCACGATCTGCTGCAGCTTCTGCCCCTCCTGATCGGTCAACCTGCGCACGCGGACAGGCGCAGCCACCACACCCCCAGCACTCGGATCGAACGTCACGCAACATCCAACCGCCCCGACCACCAACCCGGCGAACCAATGTGGTCAGAGCACTAGCCGGGCCAGCCGAGCTAGAGGGCGCCCTCGTAGTCGGGGGCGGGTTCGGGCCAGTCCACCTTCACCACGATCTTGCCCCGGGTGCGCCCCTCCTGGTTCAGCCGCTGCGCTTCTGCCGCCCGCTCCAGCGGGAACGTCTGCGACACGTGCACGGACACCACGCCCTCCTCGGCCAGCTCGGACAGCCGTGTCAGGTCGTCGGTGTCGGGACGGACGAAGTAGTAGAGGCCGCCGTAGCTGACCACCTCCGGGTCGGCGATGGAGACCAGGCGGCCCTCCGGCGTCAGCAGATCCGCCGAGGTCTTCGCCGTCTGGCCGCCGATCGTGTCCAACGCCGCGTCCACTCCCGCGGGCGCGAGCGCCCGCACCCGTTCGGCCAGCCCCTCGCCGTACGTCACCGGTTCGGCGCCGAGCGAGCGCACGTAGTCGTGGTTGTACTCGCTCGCCGTACCGATGACCCGGGCGCCCAAGTGCGCGGCGAGCTGGACGGCGATCGAGCCGACCCCGCCCGCGGCGGCGTGCACGAGCACGGTCTCGCCCGCCTTGACCTCCATCACCTTGGTCAGCGCCTGGAAGGCGGCGAGCCCGGCGAGCGGCAGCCCGGCCGCCTCCTCGAAGGGGAGGTTGCGCGGCTTGCGGGCCAGCGTGCGTACGGGGGCGGCCACGTACTCGGCGAAGGTGCCCCGGGAGAGGAAGTCCTCGCGCACGTAGCCGATGACCTCGTCGCCGACGGCGAACTCGGTGACCGAGGCGCCCGGCTGCACCACCACCCCGGAGACGTCCCAGCCCGTGATCACCGGGAAGACGGCGTCGAGGATGCTGTCCAGATGGCCCTCGCGGCACTTCCAGTCGACCGGGTTCACCGCTGCGGCCCGCACCTTCACCAAGACCGTGTCGGGTCCGACCTTGGGGTCGCGAACCTCGCCGTACTCCAGCACCTCGGGGCCGCCGTACCGGCTGTAGCTGATCGCCTTCATGGCTTCGACCCTCCTGGGTATGCGAACGCCACGCAAGCCAGATGACCCGATATGAGCTGCATGCGTGGCACCCTTTCACCAGTCAACACCTCGTACCCCTGGAGGTGAGCACCATGACCCCGCTTCACCAGGAACACGCCTCCCACGACGTGGCTGTGTGGTTGTGCGGGACACCTCGGATCACCTTTCGAGTCGCCCCCGCAGGCGAGGGGAACACGCAAGATCGTTTTTGCCATCGAGGCAGCGGTTTCCTCCCTGGGCAGCAGGGAGCAGACGACGGGGGGCCGCACTTACCTGCCCCTTGTACGCGACTGCTCGCTCAAACGAGGGACGAGCGAGCGCCACGGGACCCCTGTGTCCTGGGGTACAGCGTCCATCGGTCCGGCGGTGTCACAGGCTGCGCACCCGGGGCCGGTGGGCGGGGAACAGTGCGCACTGATGCGAGCAGGAGCAGGCCCGGTCACGGGGGGAGACCGGACCTGCTCCTGCGGCGCCCGCATGTCTCCCCCCGGAGGCTGGGCGCCATGACCCCGCCCGGGGTCACTTCCATCAGCGCTCGGCACGACAGGAGTGTCACGGGTTGACGGTGATGGTCGCCAAGTTCGCACGTCGGTGAAGACGCACACCTGACATCGCCGCGTACCGGTCATGGGAAGCGCACACAGCAGGGCTGGGCGCCTGGTAGCCGGGACCTTGCCCCGAGGGTTGCTGCGCCGAGGGCAGCCCCGTGGACTGATCTCCGAAAAACCCCGCAAGAGAAGGTCACGCAGCTCACGAGTCCAAGGCCCATGCCTTTCCCCACCGTGCCCTGGCCGCCCGGTGAGCAGCGCACAGGGACGGCGCACCTCCCGCGCCGCGCGTGCCTGACGCCTGGCGCCGCTGCGCGTCCGACATAGTCAGTGCCGGACGCGCGCTCCGGCGAGGTCGAAGAGGCTGCCTGACCATTGCGACCGGCCGGTACGGACGACGCTTCCGCACCACTCGTCCACGGCATGCATTCGCCCGCAAGGCCATGCGGCGGCCGGCCCGTGAAACGGGCCGGACCACGGTCAGGCCAGCGGATCGAGGAAGGTCAGCACCGAGGCGCTCTCCTCGATCAGCGGGGCGAGGGCGGCGTTGAAGGGGCCGCCGTAGGGGGCCTTCAGGTGGGCCTGGAAGGCGTCCTCGTCCCGGTACGCCTCGAAGATCCAGTAGGCGCGCGGGTTGGAGGCCTTGGTGTAGACGTCGAAGGCGAGGTTGCCGTCTTCCCTGCGCACCTTCTCGGCGTAGTTCCGGATGAGGTCGGCGACCTCGTCCTGCGCTCCCTGGCGTGCGGTGAACTCGGCGAGCAGAGTCTTGCTCACGGTATGGGGTCCTTCGGTCGGGTCCGGTGTGGAGGTCAGTCGCGGTAGGAGCCGAGGTGCCAGATGTGGGCCCGCTCCAGCTTCACCGAGCCGTTCTCGGCGAAGACCTGCACTCCCTGGCCGGCGGGGTCGGGGAAGATCTGGTCGGTGATCACTGCTTCGCCGTTGCCGCCGAACACCTCGACGGACGACCAGTCGACAAGGATCCGAAGCTTCACCTTGCCGTCCTTTGCCTCCAGGGGGGCTTGCTGGACGCCGGGGAAGGAACTGTTGAAGTCCACGGCGCCGGAGTGGGTGCGGTCGACGTACAGCTCCTGCGTCGTGGTGTCGTAGCCGATGAGGGTCTCCTCGCCCGCAGCGCCGGTGCGCACCTTCAGGCCGAAGCGTTCGGCGTCCTTGAGGGAGAAGGTGGCCTCGATGTCGAGGGCCTTGCCCTTGGCCGTGGGGCCGGCCAGGGGCCTGCTGGTGTTCTTGACGGTGAGGCCGGCCGCGGTTGTCGGGGGCTCTTGGCGCAGGGACTTCAGGCTGTTCACCGGCTTGCTGGTCAGGCGGATCCGGCCGTCGACAGTGCGCAGGGCCATCTCCCGGGGCGTGCTCTGAGCGCCCCGCCAGGGGGAGGTGGGGATGGCACCGCTGTAGTCCCAGTTGTTCATCCAGCCGATCATGTAGCGCTTGCCGCCCGGCGCGTTCTCCCAGGACACCGCCGCGTAGTAGTCCTTGCCGTAGTCGGCCCAGTCGGCGCGCTGCAGGGCGGACTGAGCGGGCTTGTCAGCGGCGGTGAACTGGTCGGCCAGGATGTGGCCCCAGCCGGCGGTGTTCATGTCGACGACCTGGACCTGGGCCTTCTTGCCGGCGTAGGGGCGCAGGTCGAAGGAAGCCCAGTCGAGGGTCTCGCTGTTGGAGCCGGTGGCGCTGCGCACGACCTGGCCGTCGACGACCAGGTCGACGGACGTCTCCTGGGAGACGGGCTGAGCCTTGGTGTCGGACAACATGATGTGGTCGACATTGATGTGACCCCAGCCGCCGGTGTTCTCGTCGACGACCCTGATCTGCGCCTTCTTGCCGGCGAGGTCGCTGACGTCCCAGGAGGCCCAGTTGAGGGCCTCGGCGTCCCCTCCGGTGGTGCTGCGCACGATCTGGCCGTCGACGAGGAGTTCTACGGCGGTGGGTTCGGCGGCGCCGGCGGGGTGGTGGCCGCCGCCGATGAGGAAGTTGATGTGCTTCTTGTCGAGGGTGAATGCGGGCGAGGTCAGCGTGCCGGTAGTGGAGTCGCCGTTCAGGAAGGTGTTGACCAGGCCGCTGCCCCGGAATCCGGAGACTTCCTGCTGGCCGGGGAGGGTGCCGGTGGCCGGCGCGGCGCCGAAGGCGTCTCCAGTCTTCGTCCAGTCCCCGTAGCTGCCGCCTTCGAAGTCAGCGAGGACCGTGCCTGCGGGTGGCGGTCCCTGCTCCAGGACGGTTCCCGGCTCGTGCGGGTGGCGTCCGCCGCCGACCTTGAAGTTCAGGTAGGGGCTGTCGACGGTGAATGCGGGGGAGGTGAGGGTGCCGGTGCTGCCGTCGCCCGAGTGGAAGCTGTTGGCGAGGCCCTTGCCGTCGAAGCCGTCGATGGTGCCCTGCCCGGCCAGTGCACCGGCCGAGGGCCCGTCGCCGAACGCTGTGCCGGTGGCCGTCCACGTCCCGAAGCCGGTGCCCTCGAAGTCCTGCACCGCCTTCCCGGCGGGCGGGGTGTAGGTGCCCTTGTCCTCGGCGGTGAACGTCGTGCCGTCGAAGTCGCCGATGAAGTACTGGGCGGCCGAACCGCCTGCGATGCCGCCGGGGTTGATGTTGACGACGAGGACCCATTTGATGTGGTGCGGGTCTCCGTCGACCGCGAGGGGGAAGAGGTCGGGGCACTCCCACACGCCGCCGGTCGCGCCGGCCGGGCCGAACTCGCTGAGCAGGTCCCAGTCCTTGAGGTTCTTCGACGAGTAGAACCGCACCTTGTGCTCGGTGGACAGCGACACGGTCATCAGCCAGCTCTTCGTGGGTGCGTACCACTGCACCTTGGGGTCGCGGAACTCGCCGGAGCCGATGTCGAGTACGGGATTGCCCTGGTACTTGGTCCAGGTGCGTCCGCGGTCGGCGCTGTAGGCCAGCGACTGGGCCTGCTTGCCGCCGTTCTTGTAGGCGCTGGTGTAGATCGCCACCATGGGCGGGTTCTTCTTCGTGCCGAATCCGGTGGTGTTGTTCCAGTCGACGACCGCGCTGCCGGAGAACACCATCTCCTGGTCGTCGTGCGACAGAGCGAGCGGCAGCTCCTTCCAGTGCACGAGGTCCTTGCTCACCGCGTGTCCCCAGGACATGTCGCCCCAGGAGTTGCCGTTGGGGTTGTACTGGTAGAACAGGTGGTATTCGCCCTGGTAGTACACCAGACCGTTCGGGTCGTTCATCCAGTTCTTCTGCGGGGTGAAGTGGAACTGGGGCCGGTAGGTCTCGGAGTACGGCCGGGTGTCGGCGGCCAGGGCCTGCGGGGCGAGCGGGGCCGCGGACAGGGCGCCGACGGTTGCCACCGCCGCGATCATCCGTGTGCGGGCACGTCGGGATACACGTCCAGAGCTCATGGTGTCTCCTGTGCTGCGGGTGTCCGCACAGCGGAGTCTGCTGCCCCGGCGCGGAACCAGCCGAAATTGACGTCCCGCCGGGCGCTGACGTCCACGGCGCCCGACAAGGAAGCGTCATCGTTGACTTGTGTCAGCGATGACATCGAGTGGCCCGATGATGGGGCAACCCGGCCAACGCGTCAACAGTCCGGGCGCCAGGTCACCTGCAGCCGCCACGCCCGTATCTCATGCTCGGCCGGCAGTGGCGAGCTGCGCCAACTGGCTGTGCAGCGGCGGGTTCGGGCCGGCAACCGAGCAGGTCAGGGCCGCAACCCTGGCAGCGAATCGGCAGGCGTCCGCGACGTCCCCGAGACGGAGATGCGTCAGCCTGCCGCCGAGGAGTTCACGGGCGGTCAGGTGGTGCAGCAGCCCGGCGGTGAAGGAGTCTCCCGCCCCCACCGTGTCGACGACGCGTGTGGGCACGGCGGGCATCACAATGCGTTCGCCGTTGAGCGAGGCCAGGACGCCGTCGGCACCGAGCGTGATCACGACGAGCGGCGCCCCGGCCGCGTGCCAGGTGTCGCACGCCTGCTCGGGCGGCGTGCCCGGCAGCAGGAGTTGCAGGTCGTCATCGCTCAGCCGCAGCACATCGGCCAGGGCGCACCAGTGCGCCAGCCGGTCGCGGTAGACCTCGGGATCCACCAGCAGCGGCCGGACGTTGGGGTCGATGCTGATGGTGGCCCGGGGAGCCGATGCGGCCAGAAAGTCCTCCACCACGCGCGCGCCGGGTTCCTGCACCAGGGCCAGGGAACCGGTGTGCACGCAGGCGGTCCCGGACAGGTCCACCTCCGCCAGCTCCTCGGCTGTCCACTGCCAGTCGGCCGTGTTCTGCGCGTGGAAGGAGAACGCGGCCTGGCCCCGCTCGTCCAGCTCCGCCACGGCCAGCGTGCTGGCCTCTGCGGCCGCGACGGCGCCCGTCAGGTCCACCCCGGACGACTCCAGGTGGGCCCGGAACAGACGGCCGAACACGTCGCCGGACAGCCGTGCGAGGAAGCGCGCCGGGGTGCCCAGACGGGCCAGGGCCACAGCCGTGTTCGCGGGTCCGCCGCCGGGCAGCACCCGCAGCGCGAGCTCGCTCGAGGTGCCCGCCGGTTCGGTGAACGCGTCCGCGACGCACTCTCCCAGGACGGTGATCTGACGTGGGCTGCTCATGGGCGGCTCTCCTCTTCGAACGCACAGGCGGGAAGCGGGCACGGACCGGGCATCCGCCGCGGCCGTTACGGACTTGTGTCTCGCGCAAGGCATTGACGTTGCCGGGAGCCGGAGTCCATCATCCTCGGCAAGCAGTGTCAACGATGACATAAGTCAACTGCTGTTATCCCGGGCGGCATGTGTCTCGATCCCGCCCCGTGCCGCTCGCTATCCCCCAGGAGTCGAACATGTCTCGCACCACCCGCCTGCGCTCCTCACTCCTCAGAGCCGCCGCTGTCACGGGCGTCGCGGCGCTCACCCTGACGGCCTGCGGTTCCGGCTCCGGATCGGGCTCGTCCGGCGCCGGTTCAGGCGGCGTGAAGGTCGGCCTGATCACCAAGACGGACACCAACCCGTTCTTCGTGAAGATGAAGGAGGGCGCGGAGAAGGAGGCGAAGGCCGAGGGCGTCAAGCTCATGACCGCAGCCGGCAAGTTCGACGGGGACAACGCCGGCCAGGTCACTGCCATCGAGAACATGGTCGCCTCCGGCGTGAAGGGCATCCTGATCACCCCGAGCGACTCCAAGGCCATCGTGCCGGCGATCGAGAAGGCCAAGGCCAAGGGTGTCCTGGTCATCGCGTTGGACACACCGACCGACCCGCAGAGCGCGGTCGACGCTCTCTTCGCCACCGACAATCTCAAGGCCGGCGAGCTGATCGGCGCATACGCCAAGGCCGCCATGAAGGGCAAGGCCGCCAAGATAGCCACCCTCGACCTCGCGCCCGGTGTGTCCGTCGGCGTCCAGCGGCACGACGGTTTCCTGAAGGGCTTCGGCATCAAGGAGGGCGACTCCTCCGTCGTCTGTTCCCAGGACACCGGCGGCGACCAGGCCAAGGGCCAGACGGCGATGGAGAACTGCCTCCAGAAGGAGCCGGACATCAACGTCGTCTACACCATCAACGAGCCCGCCGCGCTGGGCGCCTGGACCGCGCTGAAGGCCAAGGGTCGCGAGAAGGACGTGCTGATCGTCTCCGTCGACGGTGGCTGCACCGGGACCCAGGCGGTCAAGGACGGCAAGATCGCCGCGACGTCGCAGCAGTACCCGCTGAAGATGGCCGCCGAGGGCGTCAAGGCCGTCGTGACGTACGCCAAGGACGGCAAGAAGGCGTCGGGCTACACCGACACCGGCGTCACTCTGATCACCGACAAGGCGCAGGCCGACGTCACGGCCAAGGACACCGGCTACGGTTTGGAGAACTGCTGGGGCTGAGCCGCCCCCGAGGACCGTACGACACCGCATGCCCCCCGCGCGGCGGCCGTCCCTCTTTCCCTGACCGGGGGCGGCCGCCCCCTTGTTCCCCTGTCCTCCGACGCGGACGCACAAGGACATCTGTCTTCCGACAAGGACTTCGCATGACAGCCACGACCACGCCCCCGGACACGTCCAAGCCGTACGCCGGGCTCACCGCACCGAGCACGGCCCGCAGACTGCTCACGCAGCCGACCACCGGCCCGCTGGTCGCCCTACTCCTGGCCTGTGCCTTCTTCTCGTTCTCGACCGACCAGTTCCTCACCGGCGGGAACTTTTCGCTGATCGTGCAGCAGGTCATGGTCGTAGGCACCCTCGCCATCGGCCAGACCTTGATCATCCTCACCGCGGGCATCGACCTGTCGTGCGGAGCCGTGATGGCGTTCGGCAGCATCATGATCGCCAAGATGGCCGCCGAGGGCTCCCTGCCACCGCTCGCCGCCATCGCGCTCGGCCTGGTCGTCTGTAGCGGCTTCGGGCTGCTCAACGGGGCGCTGGTGCAGAAGATCCCGCTGCCGCCGTTCATCGTCACTCTCGGCATGCTCAACGTGGCGTTCGCACTGACCCACATCTACTCCGAAGAACAGACCGTCACCGGCCTGCCCGGATCCCTGACAGTTCTGGGGAAGACCTTCCCGCTCGGCAACACCGACATCACCTACGGCTCGCTGGTCACCATCGGCCTGTTCCTCCTGCTCGCCTACGCCCTGAGCAGCACCGGATGGGGCCGGCACGTCTACGCGCTGGGCAACAGCCCCGAAGCAGCACGGCTGAACGGCATCCGGACCTCCCGCCTGACCATCGGTGTCTACACCGTGGCGGGTCTGCTGTACGGCATCGCCGCCCTCCTGCTCATCTCCCGCACCGGAGTCGGCGACCCCCAGGCCGGCCAGACCGACAACCTCGACAGCATCACCGCCGTGGTCCTTGGCGGCACCAGCCTCTTCGGCGGCCGCGGCTCGGTCCTGGGCACCTTCATCGGCGTCCTCATCGTCGGTGTGTTCCGCAACGGCCTGCAGCTGATGGGCGTCGCCTCGATCTACCAGACGCTGATCACCGGTGTTCTGGTGATCCTGGCGGTGACCGTCGACCAGATCTCCCGGAAGAAGGCACGATGAGCGCGACCCCCACCCCCGTGCTGCAGGCCCGCGGCCTGGTCAAGAGGTACGGACACGTCACCGCCATCGACGGCGCCGACTTCGACTTGATGCCCGGCGAGGTCCTCGCCGTCATCGGCGACAACGGCGCCGGAAAGACGAGCCTGATCAAGGCCCTCACCGGCGCTCTGACCCCCGACGCCGGCGAGATCCGCCTCAACGGCCGGCCCATCACCTTTTCCGGACCGCAAAGCGCCCGTGCCCACGGCATCGAGACGGTCTATCAGGATCTCGCCGTGGCCGCATCCATGGACATCGCCTCGAACATGTTCCTGGGACGCGAACTGCTCCGACCAGGCGTCCTGGGAAGCGTCTTCCGCATGCTGGACAAGAAGCGCATGCGCCAAGAAGCCGCCGAGCACATGGCCGACCTGAAGATCGGCCTGCGCTCGCTGACCCAGGCGGTCGAGACCCTCTCCGGCGGACAGCGGCAGGCCGTCGCGGTCGCCCGGTCCGTCGCCTGGGCCCGCAGCGTCGTCGTCATGGACGAACCCACCGCCGCCCTCGGCGTCAAGGAGTCCGGACAAGTCCTCGACCTCATCCGCCGCGTCCGGGACAAGGGCATGCCGGTCGTCCTGATCAGCCACAACATGCCGCACGTCTTCGAGATCGCCGACCGCATCCACGTCCACCGCCTCGGTAAGCGCGCGGCTGTGATCAAGCCTTCCGACTACTCCATGGCCGAAGTCGTCGCCATCATGACCGGAGCGCTCACCGTCGACGAGGCGGGAGGTACCGTCGTAGCGGATTCCCAGGCGGCGAAAGCTGCGGGAGTCCAGGCCAACTGACCTACGACCAGACACTCATGGGTTCCGGCCGCGGGCGACACACCGCGCCACCGTGGCCGGACCCGACGAGCAGGGGAGACTGTTTACTCCATGGCAGCGAACCGCCGCCCCACCCTCGCAGACGTGGCCCGGGAAGTGGGCGTCAGCGCCAAGACGGTCTCCCGCGTCCTCAACGAGGACGGCCCCGCCTCAGCCAAGACCCGGGAGCAGGTGCTCGCCGCCGTGGCCAGGCTCGGCTTCCAGCCGAACCTCATGGCCCGCAACATCCGCGTCGGCGGACCCGACACCACCATCGGGCTGGTCATCCCCGACCTCGGCAACCCCTTCTTCGGTGCCGTGGCCCGCAGCATCGAGGACACCGTCCGCGACCGCGGCCTGACCCTGCTCATGGGCTCCTCCGCAGACGACCCCGACCGCGAACGCGCGCTGACGGACAAGTTCCTCGCCCGCCGCGTCAGCGTACTGATGGTCGTGCCGTCCGTCGGGGCCGACCACTCCCATCTCAAGCCCCACCGCGCCACGGGCCTGCCCGTCGTCTTCCTCGACCGTCCCGGGGTGGGCCTGTCCACGGACATCGTCGTCAGCTCCAACCGAGCCGGCGCCCAAGCCGGCGTCACGCACCTCATCAACCACGGCCACCGACGCATCGGCTTCGTCGGCGACCTCCCCACCAAGCTCTACACCCGCCGCGAGCGCCTGGCCGGATACCGTGCGGCGCTCGACGAAGCCGGCCTCCCCTACGACCGTTCCCTGCTCACCAATGCGCACGACCAGCACGGGGCCGCCATCGCCACCGCCGAGTTGCTGAGCCTGGCCGATCCCCCCACCGCCCTGTTCGCCGGCAACAACATCGTTGCTCTGGGAGTCGTCACCGAACTCGCCCGCACGAGACGCAAGGACGTGGCCTTCGTCGCCTTCGACGACGTCCCGCTCGCCGAGGTGCTCGAACCGGCCTTGACCGTTGTCGCCCAGGACCCCAAGGAAATCGGCAGAGCAGCAGCGACCGCCGGCCTGGCCCGCCTCGACGGCGACCGCTCCCGCGCCCGCACCGTTACCGTCCCCACCCGACTGATCGTGCGCGGTTCGGGGGAGCAGCACCCGGCCCCGCAGCTGCTGCAGGAGGCGTAACAGGCTCGCTCACCTTCCAGCACCAAGCCGAAGGCTACGTAGTGCGCCGGCCACTGACGTGCTCCCTCGGCTGGACCGCTCCCGCGGCGGGCCAGGTACGACGGGAGTCGCTTGAGCGCGAGGCGGCCTTGCCCGCACACCACGAGCTACCGCACCGGTATCAACAGCTCTGCCTCAAGGAGAGACGGCGTGCGATGTGGAGCCGGTCTGTCAGCTCCAACATCCCGGACCGTCAGGGTGCGTCGATTCAACGGCCGATCCTGGTTGCCGGGGTGTCAGTTGTTGCTCGGGTCAAGCGGCCCTTGAAGGCGATCTGGAAGGCTTTCAGGGGTGCCTTCCAGCGCATGGTGGAATAACTAGCCGGACTCCCTGGCCGGGACAATCCGGGACTCAATCCGATCCTCGAACTCATGACTCGCGACGAGGCCGAGCCGAGGGCGCGGCGCCTCGCGCCGCCGAAAACGCTCTGGACATTCCGAAAGTGCGCGCCACACCTGGACAAACAGGTGGCCACGGGTACGGGCCCTCCGCGGTGAGGCCTCCCTCACCGTCGAACTCGACGGTTCGCATGGAGGACCGCTGACCCCAAAGGGGTGAGGGCGTGCACCACCGTGTTCCGTTGCCGGGTGGAGGTGATCAGCCCCGCCTCACGCAGGGTGGAGGTGTGGAGGCTGGCGCTGGCGGCGGAAACGCCGCAACGGCGAGCCAGTTCGCTCGTGATACAGCCGTCCTCGATGAGGCGCAGACATGTTGCACGAGTGGCTCCCAACAGAGCTTCCAGTCCCGTGGAGCTGGGCGGATACTGCGAGCCGATCACATCAGCCAGGAGCCGCGTGTGCAGCTCCGGCATCTCCGTCACGCCGCTGCCCGGCTGCGGGCGGCGAGCTGGGGGGAAAGCCTCTTCCCACAACCGAGGCCGCGCCGGCGGGCGACCTACACCCGCCCGCACGGAGTCCGGCACCTGTTCGCCGGCTACGACCTGGGCAAGAGCGGGGCGACGCGGTATGGCTGGTGGTGACTCACTCGTACGCGACGACGAGCGTGCATCACCTGACGGCCTCCAATACGGTGAAATCGCCCGACTGAGACAGGAGGGCAGGGTGTGGCGGTCCCGCGCTTCGTTCGCACGTCGCGCGGGACGCCGAAACAACGTCCTCGGTGCTGCCTTCACCGGACCAGTCGCGATCCACAGGCCCCGACCGGCCCAGTAGTGCAACGTTCCTATGCCGAAGCCGCAGCCTTCTCACCGTCGGCCGCTGAGCCGTCGGTGACGGTTTGAGCAGCAGACCGGTCGGTGCTGGAGTACAGCACAGTTCGCTTCTGCCGCGTCCGTTCGATCTCGCCCTTGGCGACCAGCCGTTCCAGAGTGTTGCGCACGATGGTGACGTTACGCGCCCGCTCGGGGTATCGCCGCTCCAACTCCTCACCGATTTCCAAGGCTGTGCGCGGCTCTCCGGCATGGCCGTCCAAAATCGCCTTGAGCAGCACCCCCAACGCCGGGGTGGCCGCGGTGCTCACAGCGGACTTCGCCCCAGCAGCCTGGGCCGAGGTCTTCTTGGCCGTGACCTTCTTCGTTGCAGTCTCTGCCGCGGTCCTCTTCTGCGCGGTCCTCCGGCCTCCCGCAGGCTGCGCCACCTTCTTCCGCCCCCTGCCGAGCTGCTGCGGCAGGGACGCCTGCTCAGGCGTCTCGGAGGAGCCGCACTCGGCCCCGTCGTCGGCGGGGCTGCTGTCTTGAGCACCGCCCGGACCGGCCAGGGACGCCTGGACGCCGGCTAGCCACGTCTCCTCCGAGCGCAGCTGCTCCAGGCGCGTCTGGAGCAGCTGAAGCTGTGTAGTCACTTCTTGTTGCTCTGCACGGTTCTTCTCCAGGTCGGCGGTGACCTGCTGTGCGTACCGGTCCTGAATGGTCGTGGCGCTCGTTTCATCAGTCACGCCGAATCACACTCCTTATCCGTATTTGGGTGCGCCGGATGCTACCCCGCTGGTGACTCCGCTTACGACTCCTAACAAAAAGAGGCTTCTGGACCATCGGAATGACGGCGTGTCAGTTCCCGTTGATGCTGGCCGAAGGGGGTGCGAGCCAGTCGAGACGAGGAAGACCGCTGCCACACCGCGGGAGATCGACGACGAGGTATGGGTGCGCATCGCGCCGCTGCTGCCGGTCGTCCCGCGTAATCCGCAGCGTCCAGGTCATAAGCGTCTGGATAGTCGCAAGGTGCTGTGCGGGATCCTGTTCGTGCTGTACCCCGGGATCCGCTGGGAGTTTCTGCCCCAGGAGCTGGGCTTCGGCTCGGGGATGACCTGCTGGCGACGGCTGCGGGACTGGAACGAGGCCGGGGTCTGGCAGCGCTTGCACGAACTGCTGCTCTCCGAGCTGCGGGCCGCAGACCTGCTGGACCTCTCCCGTGCAGGGGTGGACTCCAGCCACATCCGCGCGATGAAAGGCGGACCGGCCACCGACCCGTCCCCGGTGGACCGGGGCAAGGCCGGCAGCAAGCACCACCTCATCGTCGAGGCGCACGGCATTCCGCTCGCGGCGATCACCACTGGCGGCAACCGCAACGACGTCACCCAAATGATCCCGCTGATCCAGGCCGTCTCGCCGATCCGCGGCAAGCGCGGCCAGCCACTGCGCCGCCCCAAACACCTGTACGCCGACCGCGGCTATGACCACGAGGTCTACCGGGACAAGGTCCGCAGGTTAGATGGCGTGCTCGATGCGTGAGAGCGCATACGTGGCAGTGCGGCCCACGCGGCCTCACATCCGAGATCTCAGCACGTCGACCTCACAGCCCGGCGCGAAGGGGTCGAAACCCTGCTCGATCAGCGGGCGAACCGCCAGCAGGCTTCGCAACGACGACCACCCGTGGACCACGTCGAGGTCGAGGCCGATGTCGTTGCCGTAGCCGGTGATGACGTCGTCGAGGTGGTCCTCGTGTCCGAGCATGAAGGTGGCGAGGTCGTACAGGGCATCACCCTGACCCGCCTCCGACCAATCGATGATGCCGGTGACCTCGTCGCCGTCAACGAAGACGTGCGCGATCTGCAGGTCGCCGTGCGTGAAAGCCGGAGTCCACGGCCGCAGTGCGGCCTCGGCGACCTTGCGGTTGCGGGTGACTAGGTCGGCTGGCAGGACGCCGTTCGTCACGAGTAACTCGCACTCGTCGGCTAGCTCCTTCGTCAACTCGTCGATGCTCCGGCCGGCCCGACCAGGCCAGGGCGGCAGCGGCGCGTCGTGCAGCTTCCGGATGGTGGCGCCCGCCGCGGCCCACGCCGCCGGCGACCCGGTCGCCGGCCCGCCGAGGCACCCAAGCGTCGTCCCCGGGAGTGCAGCGGTTGCGAGCACGGGCGGCTTGCGCCACAGGACCTCCGGGGTCGGCACCGGCGCGAGGGACATCGCCTCGACCTCGACGTCGAGGCGCGCCTGATCGGCGTCCACCTTCAAGAACACGTCGCCGACGCGCAGAGTCGCGCGCTCGGAATGGGCGACGACGACTTCGACCTTATCCACGGGCGACCAGTATCCCGGGGATGATCGCCGACGTCGCCACGTTTATCGAGTGCGATCACACGGCTGACTGCGTCCCGCTGCCCCGGCGGCCTCGTGGACGATCACCGACCTCTGACCAGATCGCGCCCACCACTTCTGTTACGAGTCCTTACTCACCAGAACGGGACCGCCCTGGTGCTGTCTCACGGGTCGGCGGGTGGCGTCCTTGCCCCTCTTCGAGCTGCAACGCCCGCTGCCCACGCTGCATACCCCCGGCACAGCCGATCTGATGAGTCGTCGCCTGCTTGCGCTCGTGTCACTGCCACCTACTAGGGTTCTCACCTGCAATGCGTGTTCGACGTACGCGTGCGATGCGGTGCAACGGGGGAGGAAGACGGGGATGGGTTACACGATCCCAGGCTGGCTGGACGAGGTCCTGGACTTCATCGGAATCAACTTCCCGAACGTCGACGAGGACGACTACCGCGAGATGGCAGAGGCCATGCGGGAGTTCGCTGAAAAGTTCGAGGGCCATGGCGCGGACGCGCACAAGGCCTTCTCCCGGATCCTGTCCTCCTCCGAGGGCTGGGCCGTTGATGCGATGGAGAAGCACTGGAGCCAGGTGAAGGCCAGCCACCTGGAGAAGCTTCCGGAGCTCGCGCGGCTGTTCGCGGATGCCTGCGACGCGCTCGCGGAAATCATCTTCTGGATGAAGACCAAGGCGGAGGCGGAACTGGCGGTGATGGCCGCGTCGGTGGGTCTGTCCATCGGGCTTGCCTGGGTCACCGGCGGTCTGTCCGCCGTGCTCGGCGCAGCCGAGATCGCGGCCATGCGGCAAGCAGTCAAGCGCATCATCGACGAGGCGGTGGACCGCATCGTCGACGAGGTGATTGCCAAGCTGACCGAGCCGGTCAACGCCAAGCTGGAGTCGATGGTCGAGGACATGGTGCTCGACCTGGTCGACGGCGCTTTTTCCATGCCGTCCGCAGACGGCAGCGTCGGGCACGGTGGCAAGGGCGGCCACGGCGGAATGCATCTCGCCTCGGCAGGCGGCCCGGCAGGTCCCGGCAGGACCACCAGGATCGACCACACCGAGTTCGAAGACGGAGCCGGCAAGGTCTCCAGGCACGGGCACGAGCTGCACCTGGCCGCCTCCGACCCGCTACGGCGGGCCAGGGGAGCGTTCGGCCGCAGCAAGGGGCGTGACCCGTTCACGCAGGCCTTCGACAGCGTGCTGCACGGCGCGCTCAAGGGCTCCGAAAAAGCCCTGAAAAAGATCGCCAAGCACATCACGGAGACTCTGCCCGAGCGGGTGACGGGGGCTTCCCGGCTCCACAAGGCGAAGGATCACGGCGTACGGGACCGGGTCAACGCCATCGACGGCGGCAAACACGGGGACGGCAAGGGCGGGGGAGGCCGCCTCGGCTCGGACGGCGGCCGCGGCGACCGCCTGCGGGACAAGACGAAACTCGCATCTTCCCAACTGGCCCAAAGGGCCCGCGCGATGAAGAACAAGTTCACGTGCGGCGACCCGATCGACATGGCCACAGGCCAGATGATCCTCGCCCAGACCGACATCGAACTACCCGGTGTACTGCCGCTGGCACTGCGTCGCACCCACTTGTCCGGCTACGCAGAGGGCCGCTCCTTCGGCCCGTCGTGGGCCGCCACGCTCGACGAACGCCTTGAGCAGGACGAGTCGTTGGGCGGCCTTTGGTGGTACCGGGAGGACGGCTCCGCTCTGGCCTACCCGCGCCTGCCCGACCTGCCCGGTGACCGGGTCGACCCCGCCGAGGGGCCCCGGCTGCCGCTCACCTATGTGACGCGTGCGAGCAGCTACGTCCTGACCGTGCAGGACCCGCACAGCGGCCTGACCCGGCACTTCGAGCCCGCAGCCACCCAAGACGGCGTGTGGTGGCTCGTCTGCCTCGAGGACCGCAACGGCAACGCCGTCACCGTGGAGCGCGACGAGCACGACGTCCCGCTCACCGTCACCCACAGCGGCGGCTACCGCGTCCACGTCATCTCCGACGCCGAGCAGGGACGCGTCACCGCGCTTTCGGTACTCACCGACGACGGGCCCATACGCCTGCGGACCTTCCACTACGACGACGCCAGGGATCTCACCGAGATCCACAACGCCGTCGACGCGCCGCTTCACTTGGGCTACGACACAGCCCACCGCATCACCTACTGGCGCGACAGCAACGACACCGCGTACTCCTACACCTACGACGACCAACACCGCGTCGTCACCACCCGCGGCACCGACGGAATACTCGATGCCCGCCTCACCTACGAGGGCCCGGACACCGACGGCACCACCACCGCCACCTACACCAACTCGCTCGGCAACTCCACGGTCTACCGCGCCAACCGACACGGCCAGGTCACCTCGATCACCGATGAGCTCGGCAACACCACGACCCAGCGCTGGGACCGTCACGACCGTCTGGTCGCGCGTACCGATCCGCTCGGCCGCAGCACCCACTGGGAGTACAACGAGGCCGGTGACCTCATCCTGGTCACCACCTCCGACGGCGCCACCACCCGCATCGGCTACAACGACCTCCACCTGCCCGTGGAGCTCACCGGTCCCGACGGCAGCCGCCTCCACCAGGAGTTCGACGCCCGCGGCAACCGCACCGCCCTCATCTCCGCGGACGGCGGCGCCCTGCGCTTCACCCACCACGCCAACGGAGCGGTGGCCAGTGCCACCGACCCACTCGGCTCACACGTCAGCGTCCTGACCAACCCGGCAGGCCTGCCCACCCGCGTCACCGATGCGCACGGCGCCACCAGCCATGCCCGCTACGACGCCCTCGGCCGCACCGTCGAACTCGTCGACCCGCTCGGGAAGGTCACGACATCCGCCTGGGACGCAGAAGGACGACTGCTGCACCGCACGGCAGCCGACGGGACCACCGAGTCCTGGACCTGGGACGGCGAGAGCAATTGCACCAGCCACACCGACCCGCTCGGCGGCATCACCCGCCACACCTACGGGACCTTCGACCTGCCGGCCTCCCGCATATCACCCGACGGGGCCACGCACACCTTCCGCTACGACACCGAACAACGCCTCACCCACGTCACCAACACAGCCGGTCTGACCTGGACCTACACCTACGACCCGGCCGGACGCCTCATCACAGAGACCGATTTCGACGGCCGCACGTCCCACTACGCCTACGACGCCGCCGGGCAACCCACCTCACGCACGAACGCCGCAGGCGAAACGATTACCTACACCTTCGACGCAGCCGGGCGGCTGAGCGTCAAGAGCACCGACGGCGAGCGCACCGAATACCACTACGACGCGGCGTCCCGGATGACCCGAGCCGTCAACCAGGACCACGTACTGGCCTTCACCTACGACAGCACAGGACGCCTCACCTCGCAGACCGTCGACGGCGCCACCCTCAGCTTCACCCACGACCGGGCCGGGCACCGCCGCAGCCGCACCACCCCGGCCGGCACGATCACCACCTGGACCCACGGCCAGGACGACAACACAGCCCGCATGACCGTAGCCGGCCGCGCCATCGACTTCACCTACGACGACGCAGGACGGGAGGTCACCCGTCACATAGCCGGATTCGCGACACTGACCCACACCTACAGCCCCTCAGGCCGACTCGTCGGCCAAGCCATCACGGCGGGCACCGACCAACGTCTGATCCAGCGCAGGACGTACACACACCGCGCCGACGGCCATCTCACCGCCATCCACGACCTCCACGCCGGCCCCCGGCGCTTCGACCTCGACGCCGCAGGGCGGATCACCGCCGTCCACGCCGCAAACTGGAGCGAGTCGTACGCCTACGACACCATGGGGAACCAGACGACGGCATCCTGGCCCACCCGCCACGCCGGCCGTGACGCCACCGGAACCCGCGAATACACCGGCACCCGTATCACCCACGCCGGTCACGTCCGCTACGAACACGACGCCCTCGGCCGCATCGTGCTGCGCCAAAAAACCCGTCTGTCACGCAAGCCGGACACCTGGCGCTACGAATGGAACACCGACGACCAGCTGACCGCCGTCACCACCCCGGACGGCACCCGCTGGCGCTACACCTACGACCCTCTCGGTCGGCGCACGACGAAGCTGCGCATGGCCGCCGACGGCGTCACCGTCCTCGCGCGCACCACCTTCACCTGGGACGGCACCACCCTGTGCGAGCAGACCGCCCACAGCCATGGCTCCGCAGAGCTGGTGATACTCACCTGGGACCACGACGGCCGCACCCCGGTCGCACAGACCGAATCCAAGGCACTCGCGGCCGCACCCCAGGACGTCATCGATCAGCGATTCTTCGCCATCGTCACCGACCAGATCGGCACACCGACCGAATTGGTGGACGAGGCGGGCACAGTGGCCTGGCGCACCCGCGCCACTGTCTGGGGCGCCACCACCTGGAACAAAGACGCAGCCGCTTACACCCCCTTGCGGTTCCCAGGCCAGTACTACGACCCCGAGACAGGCCTGCACTACAACTACTTCCGCCACTACGACCCGGAATCCGCCCGCTACCTCACCCCGGACCCGCTCGGGCTGCTGCCAGCCCCCAACCCCGTCGCCTACGTCGACAACCCGCACTCGTTCAGCGACCCGCTGGGCCTCACTCCCTGCGACGAGAACGACGTCAGCTGGGGCGACCGAGTGCAGTACGGCCCACTCGGCCCGCACGACCGTGCCACCTCGATGCACGCCACCATCACCCGCGACATGCTCGGGGGCAAGACCAACCCCCAAGTCGACCCGGCCGGCTGGGAGTCAGGTAAGGGATACAACCGCGCCCACCTGCTGGCAGCCATGATCGGAGGCTCCAACAAGGACCCCCGCAACTTCGTGACCATGCACAGCTATGCCAACTCACCCGTCATGCGCCAAGTCGAACTGCAGGTGCGCAACGCCGTACGGAACGGCGAGATCATCCAGTACAGCGTCAGAGCCGTATACGCTGACGACAATGCGAAGATCCCCCTCGGCGTGACCATCGAGGCTCACGGCAACAACGGCTTCCAGATGCACCCGCACGGCAGCAACGGGGGCGGAACCAACATCTTCACCATCTGGAACCGCAAGCGGTGACGAAAGGACCCTCACATGACTCCCGACCTGACCCGACTCACGGAGCTCCTCGCCCCCCCTGAGGGCACCGCCCCGGTTCCGGACTGGGCCGCCGCTGAGGCCGCTCTGCGCACGGCCCTCCCCGCGGACTACAAAGAGCTCATTGAGACGTACGGAGGTGGCCTCATCGACGGCTACCTCCTGCTACTGGAGCCGAACTGCCCCAACGACGTCTACGACCTCCTCAAGATCTCAGCGGAGCGCGAGGAAGCCAATGACTCGTTGTGGCAGTTCGAGGACAAGCCCGAAGAGATGGAGACCCCAGGCAGCCGCCTGGTCTGCTGGGCCACCACGGACAACGGTGAGTACCTGTACTGGCTCGTGCAGGTGGACGACGATCCCGACGCCCGTCCCATCGTGATCAACAGTGAGTCGGGGGAGGACTGGGAGCGATACGACATGACGGTGACCCGCTTTCTGGTAGCCGTTCTCACCGGGGAGATCCACTCGGAAATCCTGTGGGACAAGTTCCCGCTGCCGCATCACGAGTTCCGCCCAGCCCGCGATATGCAGGACTAGGGTCCGGTCTGTCAATCGAGTGGTGTAACTGGGGTGGTTGGGTTACTGGCGGGCCGCAGAGAGCCGACCGTCGAAGGTGATGTCGAAGGCGTTCAGCGCGGTCTTCCAGCGCATGGTCCACCATCTCGTCGACGCCGGTCAGGCGCTTCTGCCGCTTCTTGACGATCTTCGGTTCGAAGGAGCCGCCCCGGTCACGGGGCACGGCTGTCTCCACCGGCCCGACCTCGGTCAGGACGGTCTTGGAGCGTGTGCCGTTGCGGGAGTTGCCGCCCTCCTTGCCCGCCGGATCGTGCTTGTCATAGCCGAGGTGGTCGGTGATCTCGCCCTCGAGGGCGGACTCCAGCAGCCGTTTGGTCAGCTGCTGGGGCAGCCCGCCCTCGCCGGTCAGCTGCAGGCCCTCTGCCTGGGCCCGACTCACCAGCTCGTCGATCAGCTGGTCGTCCAGCCGCGACGCGCTGCAGCGCCTCTTCCCCCGCAGCGGCCACCCCCTGGGCATGCAGCTGTTCAGCGCGAAGGAGAGCGTCTCCAAGGCGTGGTTCCCGCTGACCGGGCGCTGGCTGGACTTCGATCAGTGCGCGATCACGCCCGACCCGGACCGCGGCACGTTCACCGCGGTCCTGAAGGTGCCCGGCCCGGTGGTGGGCGGCGTACGCCTGGACCGCCTCGACGGACGGTTGCGGGTCCGGCGCCGGCTGGTCGTGACCGCCGTGGTGATCCCCGCGCCTACCAGTGAGCGGGCCGGCTGAGCGTCGGCGGCAGTACGGTGGCCGTGTCGCCCTTGGCCGCGTTCAGCTGCGCCTGGGTGAGGAACAGCGCACCGGTGAGGTCCGCGCCGCGCAGGTCGGCGTCCCGCAGGTCGGCCCCGATCAGGTCGGCGTCGCGCAGATCGGCCCCGCTGAGGTCGGCCGCGACGAGGAGGGCGCCGCGCAGGCTCGCTCCCCTGAGGTCGGCGCCGGACAGCTTCGCGCCGATCAGATCGGCTCCGCGGTGGTTCTTCTTACGGCCCGGAACCTGGGCCCGCGCCAGCTCGCTGGCCCGCAGCAGCAGTGTGTTGACCTCGCCGCGCAGCGCGTTCACGTCCAGCGCGGTGATCGACTCGGCGCTGCCGCGGGTCAGACCGTCGATGCGGGCCAGCGCCTTCCGCAGCTCCTTGTGGACGGGGCGGGCCGGTGCGAGGTCGAGGGCCTCGGTGACGTACCAGAGCAGCTCGTGCAGCTGCCGCATCACGGGGAAGACCTCGAACATGGAGCGCGCCGTCTTCGGCGCCTGACGCCAGTCAGTGCCCCCGAAGGTGATCTGGGAAACCTTCTGACCGGCGCCGAAGCAGTCGAACACGGTGCAGCCCTGGTAGCCCTTGTCGCGCAGCTGCGCGTGGATGCCGCAGCGGAAGTCCTGCTGGAGGTGCGAGCACGGCTGGCCGGCGGGCTTGTTGACGGCGAAGTCGGCGGAGCGGGCGAAGGGCAGGGCCACGCAGCACAGGCCGAAGCAGTTGCCGCAGTCGGCCTGGAGGTCCTTGCCGTCCTCGGAGGCCTTGTGGTCCTCGGAGACCTTGCGGTTCTGGCCCGCCTTGTGGTTCGTGGGCGCCTTGTGGTCGTGGGGGGTCTTGCGGCCCTGGGGTGCCTTGCGGTCGTTCCGCGGGGGCCTGCGGTCCTGGCCCGCGCTGCCTTGCTCTCGACCCTGGCCCGCCGTGCCGCGCTCTCGGTCCTGGCCCGCGGCGCCGCGCTCGCGGCCCTGGCCCGCGCTGCCGCCGTCTCGGCCCTTGCCCGCGGACGGACGCTTGCGCTCGTCCGCCTGGGACGGGCGGCCCTGCCCGTCGGCGGCAGGCGACCGTCGGCGTCCCCCGGTGGAGGAGGACTGCTTGCGGCCCTCGCACGCGGAGGGGCGCTTGCGCCCCCCGGAGGAAGAGGGGACACCGTGCTGTGGCGACACCGTGCGTGCTCCTGTTGGGCGACGAACACCGCATACCGCGGCGCTCCTGGAACGGCTTCCATTCTCGCAGACGGCGTGTGGTGCCCGACCGAGCCCACACAGACCGGCCTCGGTGACCGGCCTCAGTCCACGTAGAGCGGCGGTCGCCGGTCCTTCCACGGCACCGCCTGTTCCAGCTGGGAGGCCACCTGGAGGTGCAGGTCCTCTCGACCGTGGGCGGCGACGAGCTTGACGCCGATGGGCAGGCCCTCCCGGCTCCGGCCCAGCGGCAGGCTGATCTCGGGATGGCCGGAGACGTTGAACGCGGCCGTGAAGGGCCCGTGGGCGAAGATGCGGCGCAGCCAGGAGCGCGCGCTCTGGCCGGGGGCGTCGTAGGCCAGGGTGCCGTGCGGCGCCGGCACGGCGGCCAGGGTCGGGGTGACCAGCAGGTCGTGGTCGAGGAAGAAGCGCCCCACAGGCCGGGTCACACGGTCCTGGGCCTCATCGCCGCCAGCACGTCGCGAGCGGTGAACGCCTCGGCCTCGGCGAGCACCGCTCGCGACACGGCCTCCAGCGAGGCGGGGTCCGGGCGGCGGGGGGCGCCCCTGAGGACCGCTCCACCCGTGGAGACGACGCTGAGCATGGCCGCCTCGACGATGTCATCCGGCTCGATCCGCGTACCCGCGTCCTGCTGCGGGCTCGTGGGCCTCAAGCCGAGCCGCGGCCGCACCCCGTGCGGCCCGCTCACCGGCGAAACCAGCACATCAAGGAGCAGCCCGCCCCGCTGCGCACCCTGCGCCCGGACGCGCCCGTGGAACTGGAACGGTTCGTCGACCGACTCCTGGCCACGGACCCGGCTCAGCGGCCGGCCTCCGCCGGGAAGGTCTGGGACGTCCCAAGGAGATCAACGACAGGCACTTCGGGTCCACTCCGCCCAGCCGCGGCAAGGACGTCGCGACCGAGGTGCTCGTCACCCAGGAGGAAGCCACAGACGGCGCGATCATCCCCCTGCGGATTACCTCCCACAACGCCTGCCCCGTCTGCGCCACCGGGACAGACGAGAAGGCGGCATAGTCCTGCACCACCTGCAAGGGAGAGGGCCGGATCGTCCGCGAGCAGCACTCCTACAAGGTCCGCATCCCCGCCGGCATCAAGGACGGCCAGGAGGTCCGCATTCGCGAGCTCGGCGGCCCTGGCAAGAACGGCGGTGCGCCCGGAGACTTGTACGTCACCGTGCACGTCCACGGCTGATCCACCGCGCGGTATTCGGCCAGGTCCGATGGCTCTGTGCCATTCGTGCGCAACCCGTCTCCAACATCACTGAGGCGCCGCTACACAGGAAGGCTGGGGCGGCGTTCTGCCGTCACGGTGTAGTGGTGGCCGGTCGGTGGGGGAGGTTGGGAGGGTTGCTGACCATCAACGTGGCGGTGATGCTCGCAGTCATCGTCGTCTGGCGATTGCGGCGTCGTACGGAGGCCCGTAGCCGCTTCGACGAGAAGCTGACCGTCCTCATCGTCCTGGCGCTGGGCGTCCTGATCGCGCCCACCCCGGCAGGTCAGGGGATCGTGAACATCCTGGGGCAGCTTGCGAGCGGCGTTACCCAGGCCAGCCGATGACCCCCGCACGGGCCGGACGGCGCCCATCGGTGCGCACCGCGAATCACGGGGCGGGGGAGTGGGGGAGTCATGGCGGCACGCCGACGACGTCGGCGCTTGAAGAAGCGGACGCGCAGGCAGCTGCAGCTCTGGGGCGCGCTGGCGCTGGTAGTCCCCGGTGTGTGGGTGGCCGGTCACTGGTCGGTGGTGTGGCCCGTCCTCGTGGCCGTCCTTACCGCGGCCGTGGTAGGCGGGGTCGGCTGGGTGCTGTTGAGGGCGCACCGCCTGGCGGTCGGCGAGGACCGTGCGTGGCGGGCGCAGGAGGAGGCCAGAGCGCGGGAGTTGTCGATGGCCGAGGTCGATGCGCTGTCGTGGCAGGAGTTCGAGGCGTACGTCGCCGATCTGTGCCGGCGGGACGGCTGCACGAAGGTCGTCGTCAGCGGCAGGACTGGCGACCTGGGAGCGGACGTCGTCGGCTACCTGACCGACGGCCGCAAGCTGGTGATCCAGTGCAAGAAATACGCGCCGTACCGGAGCGTGTCTTCGCAGGACATGCAGAAGTTCGTCGGCACCGCCCGCCTTGAGCACGGCGCGGACGTCGCGCTGTTCGTCACGACCTGCCGCTCGTTCACGAAGGCCGCCCTGGGCCTGGCGCTGCGCCAGGACATCGTGGCTCTACACCGCGACCTGCTGGGCGCCTGGGTCAAGGGCGCGCACCTGGAGACCCTGATCCCGCTGAACGGCCGCGGCGGCGGCACCAGGCGGCGCCCTTCTGCCTGACGGTGCCCCCAGCGGGGGGACCGAGGCGGCGGCCGTGCTCCGCGCAGACGCCAGCGAGGGCCTCCTGTGGTACTCGTCACATGCCGCCGCCATCGACCTCGTCGACCAGTGGGTGGCGTTCTTCGGCTTCTCCTCCAGCGTCTTGACGATGACCCGCTCGACGTCCGCGTCGGTGATCTTCCGCGGGACACCGGGCCGCGGCTCGTCGGACAGGCCGTCCAGGCCACGTTCGATGAATCGCCGCCGCCAGGTGCGGACCGTGTCCGGAGAGGCACCCAACCGGCGGGACACCTCCACGATCGAGTGCCCCTCGGCGCACTCCAGCACGATCCGCGACCTCTGGGCCAGCGCCTGAGCCGTCGAGCGACGACGCACCCAGCCCTCCAGCACGGCCCGTTGGGCATCGGTCAATGCCAACGGCGGAATCGTCGGACCCGGACGACTCATGCCAAACCAACGACGAATCTCCGACTCAGGTCACTAGTAGGGCTTGGTCATGGTCAACTTCACTCGTGGTGGCGTGTCTGCTGGGTTGTGGGTGCCGTTGAGCTGGTGTGACACCTGAGGAGTCGGCCGGGGTCCGGAAGGACCTGCCTGGCCCCACACGCCGACGCTCGTCTCGCCCCATGGCGCGGGAGTGAGGGTGGCTTGTGCGGAATGCGGTAGTCGGGCGGGGCGGCGCCCCGCCCGGCCCCGGACCCTTTCGTCACGCCAGGGCGTAGGCGCGCGGTACCTGGTTGAGTTCCGTCACGAGGTCGCCGTCTACGGGATCGACCTGGAGGAGGCCGGCCTCGCCTGGGCCACGGGCCGGCTACAGCCGCTCACCGAGCGGCCCGCCGCGACCGGCGGCGCGGCAGTGGTCTTTTTCGAGGCCGAGCCGGGCCGGCTGACCGCCGTCGAGGGCGCCGACGAGGTTCGGGAGCACCCCCGCGTCGTTGAGTTCCACATCAACTTCCAGGTCGGCCAGCACATCCCGCGGGTCCGCTGGTCGCTGGACCGGGCCGGGTACGTGGTGGTGACGGCCGAAACGGCGCAGGCCGCGCTGGGGCTGGCCCGGTCACTGGCCTCCCGGGTGCGGTTCGTGACGGAGCCGGAGGCGGTGGCCGAGGAGGACGGCGCCCACGACCTCCGTCGGCACCGCACATCGTGTTGATCCGGTCGCCCCCGCGCCGGTTGTGGCCTTCTACCACGCGGGGCCCGGCCGGCGTGAGCTTCAGCTCGGTGTGCGACAGGCCGTTGCGGAGACCGACCGCGTCCAGGAAGTCGGCCACCGTCCGGCACACCTCCTCCTCGAGTCCCGGATCCAGCCGGGCCGGCATGGTGTGCCCGAACTCGACGAAGCCGGTTCCGGTGATCTTGTCGATGATGGCGATCGGCACGTGGCGGCCGTCGAAGGAGAGCGCGTCGACGCTGATCTCCGGGCCCTCGAGGTACTCCTCCAGCAGGAACTGCTCCAGGCCGAGCGCGGTCAGCGCGGCGTGCGCGGACGCGGCTTCCCCGGCGTCGTCGATCTTGTGGATGCCGATGCTCGCGGAGCCGCCCAGCGGTTTGGCGATCAGCGGGTAACCCGTCTCGACGCCGAACCGCCTGATGTCCTCGATGCTCGACGCGAGGGCCGCCCGTACGACGCTGACCCCGCGCTCGCCGGTGTGGCGGCGCATACGCCACTTGTCGGTCAGCAGTGCCACGCTCTCGGAGGAGACGCCGTCCAGGCCGAGCTCGTCGTTTAGCAGAGCCGCGGTGATGACGGCCTCCTCCTGCACCGTCACCACGGCTGCGAACGGCGCGTGGTCGTGCAGTGCGCGGACGGCGTCCACCAGTTCCCGCGGGTCGGTGCGGTGCCGGAGGACCAGGCAGAGCTCGTCCTGTACGGCGTCGTCGGGTAGCTTGCGGAATTCCTCGGGGGTGTAGACGCAGACCGCGTCCAGTCCGAGCTGCCTGGCCCGCTGGAGCATGGGCGGTTTCGGCGAGACGAGGCAGACGCGCGTGTTCATGGGGTTTCCTTCGTGTGATCATGATGCGGAAGGCGCCTTGCGAGCGCCACGGCGTCCTGGGCCAGTGCCGTGGCGGGGTCGAAGACCGGCAGGTGCTCGACCCGGTGGCCCAGCACCAGGGGGAGTTCCGTGCAGGCAGCGACGATCATCTCGGCTCCGGCCCCGGCGATGTTTCTGACCGCCGGGGCGAGTGCCTGCTCGGCGGCCTCCGGCTTCCCCGCCTTGATCAGGCGCACGGCCCGCATGACGGACCGCTGCTGGAGCAGCGGCGGGGGGACGACCGCGTCGATGCCTCGCTGGCGCAACCCGTCCTGGTACAGGCCGGTCACCAGCGTCCCGGTGGTGGCGAGCAGCCCCACCCGGGAGAGTGGTGGCACGGCTGTGCACAGCTGGCGGACGCTGGCGTCGATCATGCTGAGGATGGGCACCGTGGAGGCCTTGCGCAGTTCTGGGAGGAAGGCGTGCGCTGTGTTGCGGGGCATCGCGGCGAACACCCATGCCTCCGCGCCCGCCGGCCCCGTCGTCCTCGGCATCTCGGCCCACTTCCATGACTCGGCGGCGGCGCTGCTGGTCGGCGGCCGCCTCGTCGCCGCCTCCCACGAGGAGCGCCACACCCGGCGCAAGCAGGACCCCGACCTGCCGATCGGCGCCGTGCGCGACTGCCTGGACCAAGCCGGGCTACGCATCACCGACGTCGATTGCGTGGCCTACTACGAGGACCCGGTGAAAAAGCTCCACCGCCAGCTGTGGACCGGCCTGCCGGCCCTCCCGGACAGCAGCACGGCGGCGCTCTACCGCCTGGACGCCGACCGGCCACTACGAGAGATCCGGGACCTGCTCGGCTGGGAGGACCGGATCGAGTTCGTCGATCACCACCTCTCCCACGCCGCCAGCGCCTACTACTTCTCCGGATTCGACGACAGCGCCGTGCTGACGGTGGACGCGGTCGGCGAGTGGGCCACCACCAGCTGGGGCGTCGGCCGAGGCGCGTCGCTCGAACTGACCGAGCAGGTGGAGTTCCCGCACTCCCTGGGCCTCCTCTACAGCGCCGTCACCGGCTACCTCGGCTTCGAAGTGAACGAGGGCGAATACAAGGTGATGGGACTCGCCCCCTACGGTGAGCCCCGCTTCCGGGACCAGATCGGAGAACTGATCCACGTCACCGAAGACGGGTCCTTCCGGCTCGACCTCGACTACTTCGACTTCACCAATCCAGACGGCATGCTCGGCGAACGGTTCACGTCCCTGGTCGGCGTGCCGCCACGGGCGCCGGAGTCCACGATCGAGAAAGTGCACCACGACCTCGCGCGCAGTATCCAGCTGGTGACCGAGGAAGTCCTGCTGCGCATGGTCGACAAGGCACACCGCATCTCAGGCAGTGACAACCTGTGCATGGCCGGCGGCGTGGCCCTCAACGTCGTGGCCGTGCGCCGCATCGTCGAAGAGAGCCCGTTCGCCCGGGTGTTCGTGCAACCGGCCGCCGGTGACGCGGGCGGCAGCCTGGGGTGCGCGGCGGTGGCCCACCAGCGCCTGACCGGAGAACGGCCCCGCAAGGACCGTCTGAGCTCGGTGCTCCTCGGCTCCGGCACGGACTCCGACGCGATCGCTCGGCTGCTCGGCGCGTACACCGGGAACTCCTTCGCCGACTTCCGTGGAGACGAGGCAGGCCTTCTCGACGCGGTCGCGCGGCGCTTGGCCCACGGCAAGGTGGTCGGCTGTTACCACGGGCGCGAGGAGTTTGGGCCCCGTTCCCTGGGCGGACGGTCCATCCTGGCCGACCCACGGGGCGACGACACACGGGACCGCATCAACGCCTCGGTCAAGATGCGCGAGGCGTTCCGGCCGTTCGCACCCGCAGTGCTGGCCGAGCATGCCCACCAGCATTTCCGGATCGACCACGAGTCACCGTTCATGCTGGAGACCTGCGAGGTGGTCTCGCCGCTGTCGCTGCCGGCCATCACCCACGTGGACGAGTCGGCCCGCGTGCAGACCGTCACCGAGCACGCCAACGGCCGCTTCTACCGCCTCATCAAGACGTTCGCCGACCTGACCGGCTGCCCGCTGCTGCTGAACACGTCGTTCAACCTGCGCGGAGAGCCGATCGTCCACACCCCCGTCGACGCCCTGCTCTGCTTCCTACGGTCGGACATCGACTGCCTGGTCCTCGACGACTTCGTGCTGGACCGCGACGCCGTCCCCCAGTCCTGGGTGACGTGGTTCAAGGGTACCCGGCCACCGCGCCGAAGCCGGGTCAGCGACAGTGTCTACACCCTGCTTTAACGGCTCAGAGCATCTGACACCGGTCGTAGGCGACGGCCGGCGTGAGGCGCAGCCGACCGTGTCCGTGCGGGCGGGTCTGCGGTTGGTGTGCTTGCCCGGCAACCCCGGCCGCAGACCCGGTAGGGGCGACGATAGTGCCAGCACGAATGAGATGGCTGCGGGGCATGAGGGGTAGCCCCCGCTCGGCGGCGAGCTCCCGGCGCATCCCCGTGGAGGCCATGTCCGCCGTCTCGATCTCCTGGCAGCAACCCAGCCCGGGCCGCAGATGAAGTCTCACAGTTATCTTCTTCGCGGTCCTGCAAGAGGGCCGCTGGCCTCCGGGCCCGGTACGACTGTTGCCCCCTGTCGAAGGGATGCCCTCGGGGTGGTGTCACCGGGCCCGAGGGGTGCCGTCGGAGACGCTGATCAGAGGTCCGACCACTGCCCGGCCGGGCGCAATGCCCGGCCGCTTGCGGGCGGCAGGTCTGCATAGCGTGGCTGCGCGAGAACGGCTCCCGACCTCGGGGCCGGCACGCGTCGACACATGTGGGGGCATGGTGATCAGCATCGACGGGGTGGGCGTCTTCCTGGGCCTGGACGTCGGCAAGCAAACGCATCACGGCCACGGGCTGACCCCGGCCGGGAAGACGG